>JAZDMZ010000007.1:0-5353 GCA_043800495.1 Candidatus Aenigmatarchaeota archaeon | reverse complement strand
ATGATCTTGCAGGAAATAGCAATAGTTTAGGAATTAATATAACAATGGATGCAACAATACCAGGAGTTGTAATAAATTCACCTGCTAATAACACTTTCATTAATACTAGTGGTGTAAATATTACTGTGAGTGATGCAAATACTAATTACACAAATATATCAATTATAAACTTAATTGGTTCTGTTGTTAATAGCACAACACGTACACCAAATGGTACATATGTTGTAGATTTAGGAGTGGTTGATGGTGTATATAATATATCTGTAATAACCTATGATCTTGCAGGAAATAGCAATAGTTCAGTAATTAATATAACACTGGATACAACATCACCTGTAATTAATTATACTACACCAACACTTGCAACTAGTGTGTATACAAATGTTTCATATGTTAATGTGAATATGACAGTTAATGAGACAAATTTCTATAATCTTACATTTAGATTATACAATAGTACAGGAGGTTTGCTTAACTCAACTACTTACAATGTATCCACAGAGACAATTATAAATTACACTGCTCTTGGTGATGGATTGTATTATTACAATACCACAGTAACTGATGGTGCAGGTAATTCTGCTTCAACTAGTACAAGAAGTATAACAGTAGATGCAACAATACCAGGAGTTGTTATAAATTCACCTGCTAATAATTCAAATCAGGCAACATTGAATATAATAGTAAATCTTACTATTAGCGATGCAAATATCAATTATACAAACATATCAATCATAAATTCAACTGGTTCTGTTGTTAACACAACTACAAATACAACAAATGGTACATATGTTGTAAGTTTAGGAATGGTTGATGGTGTATATAATATATCAATAACGGGTTATGATCTTGCAGGAAATAGCAATACAACATCAGGTTCTGGTATTATAGTAGATTCTACAGCACCTATAGTAAGTAATATAACACCAGGTGATGTTAGTGGATCAATAATACCAAGAAATTACACATATCTGAATTTTAGTGCAAATGACAGTACTACAAATATTTCTACATGTTGGGCAGAATTTACAAATACTACAAACAATGCAACCAATTATACAATGACAATGAGTGCAAATGGCACTGATGTTTATTGTTATATTAACATGACTAATTTAGCAGATGGATCACATAATTACACTGTTCGTGCAAATGATTCTCTTGGAAATGTTGGAAATTCAACTTTGTTTAGAATAATAATTGATACAACAGCACCTGCAATGCTAAATTATAGTCCAAATACATCAACAACTAGTTCAAAAACACTATGGTTTACATCAAATGAAAATGCAACATGCAGGTATTCGGCAACAAATGGTACTGCATATGAAAATATGAGTAATATGAATTCTACAGGAGGAACTGAACATAATCTTACATTAACAGGCTTGACAGCTGGAACAAAGACTTATTATGTATTATGTAATGATACTGCTGGTAATACAAACAATACTGAATTTAATGTTACACTTGTTGTAACATTAAGTACTACAACCACAACAACTACTACAGGTGGAGGTGGTGGAAGTTCAATAACAGCATCAGCCAGTGCTTCATTTGGATTTGATGTGATAAATGCAAATACTCCTGTATCAATATCACCAAAGACTGTTGTAAGTAATATAGAGATAACAACAAACAGTGAGGTAAAGAATGCTAATTTTGGTGTAACTAAACTGGATACAAATCCTGTATCAGAGGCACCATCAATAATAACATACAAGTATATATCTGTTACACATAATGTTGATAATAGTAAATTTACTTCAGCAAAACTTGCATATTCTGTTGAAAAGAGCTGGATAGATGAAAATAATATAGTGAATGTTTATCTTGAGAGATATGAATCAAGTGCATGGAAAAGGTATGATGGTGTATTTGTTGACGAAAACAGTACTCATAAAAGATATTATTCAATTACACCAGGATTATCATATTTTGCAATTGGTGGTGAGAGTGTTGTAGAATGCGCAGATGGTATGAGATGCAGTGTTAATCAGCTGGAAGAATGTGTAAATAGTAAATGGGTTGTTAAAGAGAGTTGTCAATATGGATGTGTTGATGGTGTATGTAAATCAGCTCCTGTGGGTGTATTAGAATGTACAGAAGGAAAGCGATGTCTATATAGTGAGCTACAGAAATGTGTTAATAATAAATGGGTAAACAGTGAATCATGTGCATATGGATGTGATAAGCAAGCATTGATATGTAAGAGCGCAAATATAGAACCAATACAACTTCCTACTGAGGTTGAGCCAGAATATGTGGTTGTTGTAATTGCATCTATACTTATTGTAGTTATAATATTATTGATGTATGTGCATACAATGGTAGATCATAATAGAAAGAAAAATAATCTATAATTAATTTTTCTCTTTGGTTTTTAGAAATATATTAAAATCCGTAACATATAAGCTCGGACGTTAATTCCATGTTTTAGCAGGAAATTTATCAACAAAATGCTGTTTTTTCCAACTAAAGGCTGGAGTAATTATTTGGATTTAGCCAAAATCATCTATGAGCTTATGTGTTACTAAAATCCTTTTCTAACAGTTCTTTTTTCATCTATTTTTATACTTTTTTTATCAACACCAATACTACTCTTATCAATACCACTGGAAAATATTATTCTGTTATCACTAAGATATGTATACCAATAATTATAATTAGCATCTCTATTAGAAAGTGCTTCATTATACAGTTTTATTCTATTTCTATATTCTACTAAGAAATTATGTTTTTCCTCTCCTTCAAATCCTTGAGAGCGTAAATAATCATCAACAACATTCATGGCACCGTTAATCTTTATCTGTCTTTCTGGTCTATTTCTTAGTAATTTTAATAACGCGGGCATGTATTTTGAATTTGTCATAAATAGATTTATTCAGTTAACTATTTATAATAATGAATGTGTTTGAATTGGTGCATATTGTTATATTTCTAGAAGAGCTTTTAGTTCATTCAGTGACTTACATTTTGAGATTTTGAAACGAAGGATTGCTCCTGCTTCTAGACCTGTTGTTATCTGCATGATATTTCTTTTTATGAGAGAATAGGCAATTTTGTATTTTTCAGCTAGTTCAATGTATTCTTTGATAATTTCTAGTTTATTTTTCTCATTATAGTGTCCTTTTTTGAGAAAATTATTTACCTGTGTAAATAGATATGGATTTTTCATAGCACCTCGACCAAGCATGATATAGTCAACACCACTCTGTTCTAATCGTTGTTTAAATACCTCTGGTGTTGTCACGTCTCCATTTCCAATAATAGGAATGTTTACAGCATTCTTGACATCTCTTATTATATTCCAGTTAGCTGGTTCTCTATAGCCGCAATTTTTTGTTCTGCCATGTATTGCTATGGCAGAAGCACCTGCATCTTCTGCTAGTTTTGCAATTTCAATTGCATTGTATTTATTTGGAGTAAAACCAGCTCTGATTTTTATTGTAACAGGTTTTTTTATAGAAGATACTAGTCTATTGATAATTTTTGCTATTTTTTCAGGATCTTTCATAAGCATGGCACCAGATCCGGCTTTAATGATATTGGTTGCAGGACAGCCGCAGTTAATGTCAATTATGTCAAAATATTTTTCTATAGCAATAGCTGAGCTGACAATATCATCTATTTCTGAACCAAACAATTGAACAGCAACGGGTTTTATTTTTTTTTCTATTGTTAGTCTAGAAACATTCTTTTTGTTTCTAACAAGAGCTGTGCTGCTGGTTAATCCAGTATAGGTTAGTCCTGCGCCATATTTTTTTGACAGTGCTCTAAAGGCTATATCTGTAATACCTATCATTGGCGCAAGAATAGCTTTGCTCTTGAGTTTTGGAAATGCTTTCATAATAAGATATTGATAAAGGGTTTTTTAAATCCAGAATATCAGTCATAGACATGTATTTCATCAGCTGGATCAAATGCAGGTTCTACAATTAATTTAATCTCAGTATATTTACCCATTGGAATAATCTTTCTAACTACTGATACTGGTATTTGTATTGCATCTCCAGTTGAAAAAGTGTAAATTTCTTTATTTTTATTATCTGTAGAAAATTCAATCTGGCCATCAGTCTCAAAATAGATCGTATCAACCTGTGTTTTATAATAATGACCATCAGTTGGTTTTTCAAATCTAAGACCAATATAGGTAAGGTTGTGTTCAGCACTTTCGTCTTTTGATATAATATCATTAAGATATATACCATCACGTATCTCACACCAGTCTTCTTCTGTTGTTATTTTCAATCCTAATGCTTTTGTATATTTAGCAAAATCAATTCTTTTAAAATATGGTGGATTCATCAAATTAATATGATGCAGATGTTTATAAACCAATTTCTACAATCAGGTAAATCCAATCTGTTTCCATTTACTATTTCATAATTGACATAAATTTACTTCTTTTTTCTAGAGTTGAATGACATGAATTTTATTTTCTTTGTGTGCATGAATTCTATCCAGTCTATCATTGTGAATATTATGATTACTATCATTGCTATCGTATCAAGAATAATTATGTTTATAAGGGAAAGACTGAATATAGCTGCTATTGATGTAAGTATGAAACTAGTTGAGATTATCATAATAAAGTATTGTATAAACCTTCCAATGAAAAATCCAATAAATATTGGCAATATTACTGCATCAGAAAATCCAACTATGATGAAAAATGCATTGCTTGGCATAGGCGTAACTGCTGATAGAAATAATGTAAGTAAAAATGCTTTTCCAGGATTTTTTTTGGCAAGTTTTCCGATTTCTTTCATTTTTTTCTGTCGTTTAATGTCTATGAAGCGATGTTTAAAAGAAACACTGAGTTTTGCAAGTATGTATCTGCCAAATGTTGATGCAATTGCTCCTAGAAATGCCAGCATCAGGATATCAAGTCCAGGTGTTATGTTATAGATAACACCAAGCAATAGCCATGTGGGTGGCATAAATAATGGTATTATGTTTGTGACAAGCACGAGTAAAAATGTTAGTGGATAGTCTATCATTAATAGAATTGGTAATGCTAGAATAAAAAACTGCATTATTTAACTATATGATTGTTTGCTGTGTTTACAGAGTTATTTTTTGATTATAATGCCCATTTTCTAGAGTAGATATAATACTCATGTCTTCATATGCACGGAGAAACAAAGTTTCTCTTGTACAAGTTGAACATAGTTCAACTATGTATAGTAAGGATAATGTAAGAAAGATATTTGATGCTCTTGAAAAAATGCTAGGCAAATGAGAATTATAGTACAAGACATAACTTTCTAGACTTAATAACATAATATTTATGTCTTGTACATATAGTAAGGACAATATATCATACTCTAAATAGTATTGTCCATTACTA
>JAZDMZ010000006.1:0-7866 GCA_043800495.1 Candidatus Aenigmatarchaeota archaeon | reverse complement strand
TTCTGGAAACAAAGAAACAGGAAATCCCAAATACACCCATGTAATAGACGACGAGTACCATGAAACACTAATCACAATTGAAAAACTAAATAAGATTTGTGTATCAAACAATATAATCAAAAAATCACTAAAGAAAGATGGTAGCATTAATCATGAAAGGCGTCTTGCAAATATTTATAAAAATATCACCAGAGCAAGCCCATGGAGAGAACATAATAAGAGTGTTTATTCTAAACTCGAACAATACTATAAAAATGATGGAGATGAATATATTGAAAGACCGTTTCAGGTAAGCAGTAAAGCATCTGAATTACCAGAAGGCTATCCAATTATCACATTTCCTGTGATTGAGATAAAAGATGGTAAAATATATCATGATGCTATTACTAATTTTTTTAAATCCCTAGGCATAAGTACTATGCCTGTAATAGGATTAGCAGAAGCCTTTGATCTTCTTGGATATGAAAAAAATACCCATGCAATTTATCAAGGACTTGCTGAATACCTTGGTATTTCTATGCATGCAAATAAAGCATTGACTAGGTATTCAGTGATTAAAAAAGAGGTTGATAATAAAAGAGACCATACTCAAAAATCAGATTCTTCAGGAAAGAAAGAAATACCTGATGTAATAGAATCAACTTATTTATTAGACAAACAATATGTAAGAGATTATTTGTTTGGAAATAATAGAAAAGGAGATTTCACTTCTTTTGCTTCTGCTAATCCAGGATTTATGGAAGATGTTGATAGTGGAAAGAAAACAATCATGGATCTTCTACAAACACTTGTTGAATATGATAGCAGGGCAACTGGTGGCAAGGCAAAAGGAATTATTACCAATACATTGACTAAAATAAAATTAAGACATGATGGAAAAAGATTAAAACTTAAAAATATTGACAATGTCAAAGAATTTCTTAGAATATATGGTGATTTTAAACCAACACCACCAGAGACTATACAAGAAACTGATGCATATGAGGTCAAATATGCTGATCTAAATTCACCAGAAGCACAGCATTTTGCAAGTAGCATAAATCTTGGTGATAATCTTGTAAATACGTTTACCTCTGCTAATTTTGATGATCTTCTAGAAGTTATGACACCAGATGAAGCAAGAGCTATCAGAGAAAAACTTACCACAGATAATGGAAAATATCTAGGTTTATACATTGCAAAAGCACTTGCTGATACCAATCCTGATGCATTGGAATTAGTCTGCTATATTCCTGGTGTTGATAATGTTATGGAATATATCAATGAGAGATATGAAGAACAAATAGGAACACTCACTAAAGAAGAATACCTAACAACACCAGCTGCAGCAAGAAGACTTGGTATCAAGACAAAGGATGTTGATCAATTAGTTGCTCTTGGTCAGATAGTAGTTGATAATCGTTATGAATTAATGGTCGGTGAAGTTCCGTTAAAATCAATTGAAGACTATGAAAAATCACAAAAGTCTACAGAAAACAATGACGCTGGAGCATTAAAAAAAGAACACAAAAACGACTTAAAAGAGTATAAAGGCACTCTTGCAGAAGATATAGGAGAGTTTAGATTGGCACCAGATAAGATAAGAACACTTCGAGATGCAGGATTTAATCAAGTTGGTGATTTTATCAACACCAAAAGACGAAGAATAAGTATATTGCCTTTTTTCGGTGAATATGTAGTAAAGGATCTGGAAAAAAATGTTCTAAATCCACTAGGTATCTATATCAAAGAAGATGGTTATTATGCAATGAAAACAGACGAATCTCCAGATACACCATTAGATACTAATAATACTTCAGCTACTGAAAAAACCCATTACCAACTACCAGAAGGCTATTCACCTAAATCATCCAGACTTGTTGATAATCTATTAACATCCTATTCATTAGCAGTTGTTTCAGAGATAACGGGAATTCCATTAGCTAAACTGAAAAAAGCAGAGGATATAAAACCAGTGATATTCGAAGGACAAGAAAGATATCGTGGAATTGATATAGCAGACATGTTGAAAAGAAAAGGAAATTTTGATGTTTTGTCTGTACAAGGGTTTGGAGATGATAAAAGAGAAACAGCAAAATATATTGCAGATGTTCTTGAACATCCAGAAAAATTACATCCAGATTATACTCCAATTGATTCACCGCTTAGCAAATATTCAGCCAGCTCTGATCTGCCTACTGATATTCTAAAAGCACGAGATGCTGTCTTGGATTTCTTTTCAAAAAGCAAAGAATTTTTTGTAAAAAAAGAAAAATTAGTTAGTATTCTTGATGTATATTATGAAATATCAAAAGAAGCAGGAAAGGCAGATGATTTTAGTAATAAAATCATCAAGAGATTAGGAACAGAACTTGAAAATGCCAAAAAACAAGCTAGCCGGAGAACAAATCAATCTACATTAGCATCAGTTGTTAATAACATGCAGACATTTCTGGAAATGAGATATTCATCTAATGAGTAGCATCGTATTTGATTACAGATCTTTCAGGAATTCTAACTACTCTTTTTCCATTCTCTTGTATTATTATTCCATCAATATCCCCCTGATAAAGAGCCTCAAGGGTTTTTTCTGGATCCAGCCCAATATCTCTTTTTATTTCATCCAGGTTATAGAAAAATTCTTTGTTTCTTTTCGTAGCCTCGTCAATTGATATTATTCCTATCTTACCAGATTCAATTAATGTAATGCTTGACCTAGTCAATTCCTCTGGTGTCAATTCAGCATCACCTATAAACAATCTATCCAGCAGCTCTTTTACCAATGCTAGTTTTTTATCATAAACAGGCTCCTCAAAAGTATTACCACTCAATTCCTGATAAGCGCCTATTGCACCTGCCGCCTCCCTTTCTTGGGCAAATGTTCTATCACCTTCATCATAATAATTTTGTTCAATTAATCTATCAATTGCTGTTGATAAGATAAATCTATCATTAGGAGTTTTAGTGTATATTAACGTCAGTGAATCTGTTCCTAGTAGTTGTTGATATAATCCAGTTAATCTATTCAGAGGCATTTCTGGAAGATTTTCTCTCAGTGTATCAAATGCATCAGAATCTTTAACAAAAGAACCATAATGTGTTATTTGTTTTTCAAATTCAAGATATGAAATATTTCTTGCTCTGCCATTACTGATTACTCTTATATTATTTGGTCTTTCTATATTAGATGGTATTCCTAATTTTTCTGCTACAGTAAGTGATATATTAGGTTTTGATAGACTTTCATCAGTTATACCACAATCCTCACGTTCCCCATCATTGAGTGTTTTCCCAATCTTTCTTTTAACTCTTTGCAACGCATTATCAATACTCTTTACACGACGACCTAGTTCTTTTGCCATTTCTTGATAGCTCTTAGCTTCTAAATAACTCAGCAAAACCTTGCTTTCCAGTTCTGAAAGGTTTTCCTGAATCTTTTCCCTAAGATCATCTGACATCTCATGCGAGATAAGTATCTCTTCAGGATCTGTGATTTTTGTTCCAGATAATATATCCAGCATTGTTCTATCCGAGTCTTCGTCATATATAGGTTTGTTAAGCGAGATATAGCTGTTCAATGGAATATGTTTTTGCCGTGTGGCTGTTTTTATTGCAGTTATAATCTGTCTTGTTATACACAGTTCTGCAAATGCTCTGAATGATGAAAGTTTATCAGCACGAAAATCTCTAATTGCCTTGTATAAACCAATCATACCCTCTTGTATAACATCTTCTCTATCAGCACCCACTAGAAAATATGATTTTGCCTTTGCTCCTACAAAATTCTTGTACTTATGGATCAAATATTCAGTTGCATATTCATCACCAGTCTTGGCAAGTTTGACAATCTCCTCATCTGTTTCAGCCTGCATGCTAGCAAGATAGTTTGAGCGTATCATATGACATCTATAGTAATAAACAATATTAAATAGGATATCATACTATTGTTTTTACTGTATGTACGAAGCATGTTTACTCTAGAAAGCTATGTTTCGTACTATATCTAAGAATATACATATAAAACAATAACTCTCATATCCAAAAATCTGTAAGATTTAATTCTTTTTTCAAATCATTTGAATGATAGAAATCCTCATAATCTGGGTTAGATGTAAAATATCTCACAAACTCTTTTTTTGCCATTTCTTCTCTTCCCAGTTCCATTAGATATTTTATATAATCATGAAAAAATTTCAGAGGTGCTGTTGGATCAGAGACAGCAGTTCTATATGCATTCACTGCCGTTTGTTTTAGTAAATCATCATTACTCTCTTCTCCAACCATTCTATATAATTTTGCCAAACCATGCCATAAACAAGGAGACCATCTCTTTTCCACAAGATATTCTAGGAGTTGTATATCTTTCCAAACTTCTCTATTTTTTATAGCACATAATTTTACATCATAAATACCACTTTCAGTTTCTGCATCTTTGAAAAAATCATATTTTTCTCTTATACCATCTGCTATTTTTAAATATAATTCACATGCTTTTTCCACAGAACCAGGGTTTTCTGATTTTTTTACATTTTTACCAATACCTCTATTTGCCATTCCAATACCCAGACCAAGAGATAGCTCATCCACATATGTCATACCTAAAAACATTTCTACACCCATCACTATATAAAATCTAATGTTATTTCTAAACTTTTAGTAGGTTTTCATCCATATATCTTTAATGAAAAAATGGATAGTTTTTGAGAGCAATGGAACAGAGCTTTGTGGAATTCTATCTACTGTGGATAATACCAGGCCAGTAATTATTCTAACACATGGATTCATGTCTAGTAAAGATAGCAATACCTATAGAATACTTGAAAGCAAACTTAATAATGCTGGAATAAACACCTTTAGATTTGACTTTTATGGTTCTGGTCAAAGTAAAGGAAAATTTGAAGACATCACTTTATCAAAAGCTGTTAAGAATATCATGGACGCAATTGCTTTTATGAATCATTGTGGGTTTAAGAAAATAGGTCTATTTGGTTCTAGCTTTGGTGGCTCTGCTAGTATACTCACTGCCTCAATATCCAAATATCTATATATATTAGCACTAAGCTCTTCTCCTTCAGATTATACAGAAACCTATTATCAGATGCTTGGTGATAATGGACTGGAAAAATGGAAACAAGATGGATTCATAACTCGAACCAATTCTGAAGCAAAAGAATTTAGAATAAATTATTCGTTTTATGAAGACATTAAAAAACACAATATTTATGAAGCTGAAAAAAATATCACTATACCAGTTCTGATAGTGCATGGTGACTGTGATAAAACAGTGCCTATAGAACAGAGTATTAAAGCAAGCAAAATAATACCCAACTGTGTTCTTGAAACCATACAAGGTGCAGATCATTTATATACAAATCCAGAACACTATGAAAAAAGAATTGCTCTGATTACAAACTTTATTATCAATAACTCCTGAAATAGGTTTTAATAGTTATTTAATTAAGATAAATGAGAGAATAGCTGTTTTGTACAAGACAAAACAGTTATACAACAAACATCCATATGAAATACTATAGATGTTGGTGATACACAATGCAGACAGCACGCATAAAATTAGCAGGAAAAGATCCTAAAGAGCTAAATAGCATATGCGCTGAGATAAAAGAAATAGCTGAGAAAATGGGAGTTTCTGCAAGAGGTCCTATTCCCCTGCCTACTAAAATACTTAGAATACCTGTTATGAAAACACCATGTGGAGATGGTATGCATCGTGGTGGTGGAGGAGCAAACTGGGAAACCTGGGAAATGCGAATCCATAAGAGAATACTAGATGTTGGTGCAAACGAGCGAGTTCTTCATGCTATTACTAGAATACGAATGCCAAGGGATGTTAACATTGAAATCGAACTTACTGGTTAATAAAATATAATATCGTTCGATTTCATGCATCAGATGATAGAAATCATCTGAATGTATTGAGATTGAACTAACTGGCTAAAACTAATTTCTAACAGATTTGACCAAAAGGTTAATTATTTAAACCATCACAACAAAGTATTTGATACGCGGCTGGTGATTAAATGGTACTTGAAGCAACAAAATATACAAGAAAACAAGCATTAGTATTACGAGGAAAGAAAACTGAACGCTGTGATGGATGCGGTAACCCATTGGATACACACACAGCTAGAGAATATTATGATAGAATTAATGCTGGTGAAGATGTAACACCATTTCATTATAACAAAGATGGTGAAAAAAGACCATCATGTATCGCAGGCTTAGATGAAAAACAAGAAAGAGATGCAAAGATATATTCAATAACTTCAGCAAACTAATTTCTTTTACATTTCTGGACCTTCTACAAACATTGCATGATTACAATAGTAAACTATTTAAGTATCGATAGATATATAGTATTACGGTGATAGCATGGATACGGTAATTGTATCCCCAAAATTTCAAGTAGTGATACCAAAAGAAATACGTGAGGGTTTAGGGATAAAACCAGGCAGAAGAATGGTTGTTATAGAAAAACAAGGAACCATACATTTTATTCCTGTTAATAGTATAAGCTCTGTCAGGGGCATTGCAAAAGGTCTTTCAACAAGAGGTATTAGAGATGAAACAGAACGTTTTGATTGATTCCCATGGTTGGATAGAATATTTTTCAGAAGGTCCTCTTATTTCAAAATATGCAAAACACATAGAAAATGCCAATGTATCAACATATATCACTCCTAGTATTGTGTTATACGAAGTTTACAAACGAATAAAGACTATAAAAGGAGAAAACATAGCTCTCATAGCAATATCTCATATAATTGAACATACACAAATATTTTCAATCGATAAGAAAATATCTCTCAATGCAGCTGAAATAAGCATAAGAACAAAACTTCCTATGGCAGATTCTATGATAAAAGCAGTTGCAGAGGAAACAAATGCTGTAATAATTACAGGTGATAGTCATTTCAAGAACATGGATAATGTGATTCTAGTTGAATAAGACTATTAAAACTTTCTCGTGCAAGTTAGAGTTAATATAATTAAAACAAGGATGATAAACATGAGTATAAATTTAATATTTTTTGGACCACCTGGATCTGGTAAAGGAACCTATTCAAGTAAAATAGGACCTAAACTTGGTATACCACATATTTCCACAGGAGATATATTTAGAGCAGCTATTGCAGATGGATCTGAATTAGGAAAAAAAGTTGAATCACTTCTGAAAGCAGGGATACTTGTCGATGATGATACTGTCATGGAAATAATAGCAGAACGTCTGATAAAACCTGATTGTGAAAAAGGATTTATTTTTGATGGTTTTCCAAGAACAGTTGATCAGGCAGAAATGCTTGAAGAATTAGCATCAATAGATCTTGTTATAAATCTTAATCTTGCAGATGAGATTATTATTGAAAAGGCAATGGCAAGAAGAATCTGTGAAAAATGTGGAAACATTTATAATATTGCTGACATAAAACGAGATGGCATAAGCATGCCTCCACTATTGCCAATGAGAGAAGGTATTTGTGATAAGTGTGGAGGAAATCTTATACATAGAAAAGATGACAATGAGCAGACCATCATAGATAGATTAAATGTATACAAAAATCAAACACTGCCACTGATAGAACATTATAAAGAAAAAGGAATACTAAGAGATGTTAGTGTTGTTGCAGGACCTGAAATAATGGTTCCAAAAATTCTTTCTATAATTGAAGAGAGTCTTGTTCTATAAATTTTATTGTTACAATAGTCAGTTTTGTTCATTGAACGACTTTTATACGAAGAATACCATTGGTTTGCAACCAATCGGTTGCAGATAATAATAATGGTATTCTTGTATAAGTAATCTTGTAAATAATACCATTCTGTATATCAGAAATACCACTGGTCTTTGACCAGTGGATTACAAGATTA
>JAZDMZ010000131.1:0-5357 GCA_043800495.1 Candidatus Aenigmatarchaeota archaeon | reverse complement strand
GGAAGAGGTATCACGATAAGCACCATAATTCGCAGGATTTATTGATTTTATATAATCCCTGATATCAAATAGATCACCAAACTTTTTTGCATCAATCTCCTTTGCCTTTGCTAGTGAATAAAATATAGGAACTGCTTCTCTCTCCAAAGAGGTAGATTCACTATCACTAGTCAAACTCATATTTATTACAGGAACACAAAATCTTGTTACATTTTCTTCCATAAATCTCATTGCTATTCTTTCTCTATCATCAGCAACCCCTTCTGATACAGATTTTGCAGCACCGCTAACTGAATTAAATCCCTTCATCTGCAAACATTCAGGCATTTCTTTTGAATAAATAAAATGACTAGCATGTCCAAGTTCATGAAACATTACCATGTAAGCAAAAGCTGGCCATATTTCAATATTGTCATTACAACCAAGGCTCTCGAATGAATGCACATCCAACTCAACGAGATTAAGTTCAGATCGCCAATTACTTCTTCCACCTTGAGAAGGGGTTGGAACAATATTGATATCACATTCTTCAGGAATAAATCCAACTGCCTTGTAATACTCTAACACAACTTCCTTCATTCTAGGAATCATTTTCACTATTTTGTTATAAACATCTTCTCTATCACAACGTATCTTTAGTAGTGCTATTTCAGAATTCTTCATGTGATATGTGAAATGTTTTTCATAATTAATGCCAGCAACAGTTTCTTCAAGTAATTTGTATGCTCCAGTTCCGCGCATAGCATCAACAACATCTTCTATACGATATTGCGAATTTTCATTGAAGAAGTATTCAAGACATATTTGTTGTTTATCCAATGTTGAAAGCATATGAGATCTAACAAGAACATCAAATTCTGATCCTGCTTCAATTCTTCCGATATCTCCCTTTAATTGTTTTATTCTTTCAGATACCATTCTATATGCATATGGATTTGAAAATGTTTGATCTCCATATGTAGCAGCTATGTTGAAGAACCGATTATGATCATGAATTTCTCTGTCTGCAACCCTAAGCTGCTCATTAGTTATACTCAAATCAACCATATTTATCAGAAATAATATCACAGTAAGCTTTATATTGTTACTTTAGGGTAACTTACATTATCCCATCTTATACTCAGTCAATTTATAACTCATCAGCCTATTACAACTCAGGCATCTTATTTTTAAAAACCCTTTTTCCTGTCTTTCCTCTGAACTCAACCCAACATGCAAATATTTTTTACACTGTCTACAAAATCTTCTTCTATAATCTGAAGGCATTCTAACATTATATCGCATTCCTATTTTTCTTGCCAATTGCACATAACGATTAGCATATGCTATTTTTCCTTTTTTAGCAGACTGCTCTGCCTGACTAAAAAGAAGAGCTATTCGCTCCTTAGCTATTTTTACCTGATCAGCTGGCTTTTGTCTGCTTCGCATAATTTATCACATAATACTACTGACAAATATTATCAGACATTTCATTGAATAAAGTTTGGTTAAAGTATATAACTGCATTCATGCGCAATGCCACTGCCATTGCATCAGAAGGCTTCATATCCAACTGCAAAATAGTATTACCAGATCTGAAATAGGCATCTGAATAAAATGTTTCATCTTCAAATCCATACACAAGAACATAATCCATTTTTATACCATAAGATTCTAACAAAGCAGCAACTCCCTCATATATATCTGGTCTTTGTTCAGTTCTATTATACAATCCATTGAAAATACCATAGGCTCTCTCAACCGTTGTCCTAGCAGTCAACTGTCTACATCCCTTTGTTATCAGTACAGCATCACCTGCCACATCAATAGAATCTGGTTTAATAAAACCAGCTGGAATAGACCATTCCACTGTCTCTGTTGTTTTTATAATATCAGCTTCTTTTGTTTCTCCAATATTAACATTAGTTGTAATAAACTGAAGCAAAAAACACACCAAAACTATCAAAACAGCCAATAAAACAATCATTACATATACAAACACTAGTTTTTTTGCCATGTACACAGATTGTATGCTAAGAATTAAAGCATTTTATAATGACTATCATCCAAAACATGACAGATATTCTCCATTTTATCAATATAAATATATTACAAAACCAATTCTATTTACAATCATAAGCACTAATATTTTTAGTTGCCTAGAATTTTAAAAAATCAATGTAAATAATAAAGGTTTCAAAATGATTAAGTATTACAAATCTGTCAATAGCAGTGTCAAAGAATTGAAAAAACCAACACCAGGCTGTTGGATAGATGTATTTTCGCCAAATGACGCAGAATTAGCAAAACTATCAAAAATTGTAAAAATACCAATTTCTGAGTTTAAAGTAGCTCTTGATGAAGATGAAAGACCTAGAATTGATATTGGTAAAAATTTTACTCTATTCATATTAAGAATGCCTTTTGTTCAAAAAGAAGATGAGATTGAAACTGCTCCAGTTGGCATATTCCTGACAAAAAAATACATTATAACAGTGCATCTTTACTATACTGGATATATTAAACCAATTTTTGAACCTACAAAAAACATTCCCATGAAAAATAATACAGAATTTCTTTTATACATATTATCACAGACTGTAAAAAGCTATTTCCAAGTTCTTGGAAAAATAGAAAAACAAATAGATATTATAGAAGATGAAGTTGTGAAAAACCCAAAAAACCTAATCATTGAAAAAATGGCTGATATCAAGAGAACACTAATATTCTTCTACAGATCACTAATTGCAAATAGAATGGTTGTACTTTCAGCAACTGAGAAAAATATTCAATTTATAGATAAAAAATATATTGAAAACTTCAAAGACATACACACTGAGATATTTCAATTACTAGACATGACCATGACCTATAAGGACCTATTAAAAGGAAGCATGGATTCCTATTCATCAATAGTTTCAAACAGACTTGGTGAAACAGTAAAAATATTGACACTAATAACAGCACTATTAACAGTTCCATTACTAATAACAGGAGTTTATGGAATGAATATAGGTCTTCCAATAAACAACAATGAAAGTGCATTTACCATTGTAATACTTATCATGGTAGTATCCATGTTAGTAACATGGTCTGTATTCAAACTAAAAAATTGGCTCTGAATTTATTTCTAAAACACTCATTTGCAACATGTGTAAATGGTCCAATATCAGGTAAAGTAAAATCGTCTATAAAATAAATAATTTTAGCTCCACCAAATAAACAATAATCATTACTATCACTAAATTCAGTTGTTCTTTGTGCCAGATGGTGATCTAATCCAATATAGAGTCTTGTTATATTTTCCCAAACAGAACATGCTACAGAATATGGATCAGTCATTTTATCCCCTCAACTCTATCTCTTTTCCAAACATACTAGAAACCAATTCAGCTTTCTTTTTCTTATTATCTATTATCTCTAATTTTGCATTTTCTATATTCTTGATTATATTTTGTTCATCATTCCTTGCCTGATCTACTCTTTTTTCAACATTCTTCATCTCCTTTTCAGCTTCCCTATTAATCCCTTCTTTCTCACTCAACACTGTCTCATTTTTTCTTAATTTATCCATTTTCTCATTTAAACCATCTATCTCTTTCCTATATTGGTTCAATTCATCTAATTTCTCAAGAACCTCTTCAATCTTTGAAAGACTTTTCTTATCAATATCCAATTCATTATCCTTTGTCATTATAAGCGTTTTTATCAAAAGATTTCTTATTTTATTATCCCTATCAACCATGTAGGCATCATAGGGCGAATTGATATATTCTGATATTAATTCATCTTCTTTGTTATGATAAGCTCTTTTCAATATTCTTGTCACAGCTCCAAACACAGAACTTATCTGCTGTCTCAGGTATGAAAGCCTTGTATCAATATTCTTTATATTAGTTCTAACATCACCATATTCATCAAGATCTGTAAATGAAACATCTTTCCTTTTTTTCTCAAGAGAATTCAAATCATTTGTCAATTCTTTTATCTGACCCTCTCCTTCTCTTATACCATTTTCATAGGATTCTATGGATGATATACATTTTTCTATGCGTTTCTTTTGCTTTGCAAAATCTCCTACAACAATCTGCTCCAGTTTCTCTATCTTCTTGTAAATTATACTCATCAATTTAGCTATTTCAGAAAATTCCTCTGAGAAAAAGAATTTTATATGCATAACCTCTTTTGGACTAAGATCTATTTTATTGGCATATTTTTTTGCAGTTTCAGCAAGCTCCTCAATATTAGCATAACCAGATATGTTTATTTTCTCAATCTCCTGCATTCTATTAAATAAACTAATTGATTTTTCAACAAATTTATTTTTTACCAATTCAGATGATTTTGCTCTCTTTTCAGGAATCTCCTTCTTTCCTAACGAATCCATAACAACAATCAAATCCTTTATAACAGTCATTATATCATCCCTAGCAAGACGTGCCTCAACAATATCAGCCCGTTCCTTTGACTGTATATTTTCATAGAAATAATGCTTCAGCCTTTCATAATCCATTGTTATTGTTTCACTCACTTTCTCTTTTGCAAATATCTTTTTTAGACCATTAAACATAATAATCAATAATATTACAATAAACTGAAAGTTTAAAGTCTTTTAATTGGCCATGAATTATTGTTTCTCGGTTGGAAGTAATTTTCGCTTTAAAGAACCAGATGATAGGTGGCCACATGCCTTGCAAACATAACCGACTGTGTCATAATGATTCATTTTACTTGAACACACTGGACAGGTGCCAACCATTTAACCACACAAATGATACTATGTGCATCCTAGTATTTAACTTTTTTGATTAAAAAAAATCACTCTTTTTGTGTGACAACTCAACCAATCCATCCAAATTAACAGCTATTTATGGTTTTTTGTATAAGAACACCTATGGAATTCAAATATAAACGAGCACCTGCTATCCCAAAGCTCATAGAAAAAATAGATCCTGTTAAAGATATCAGAGTAAGATTATTAGGAAAAGTTATGGAAAAAACAGCTAATTCCATTACACTAGAAGATTCTTCTGGAAAAACTGAAATAATTATAGAAACCAATATTTCTGAATCACTAAGAATAGGCGAAACCATTCGGGTATTTTGTAGAGTATTTGAAAACGAACTAAAAGCAGAACTAATACAAGACATGAATAACCTAGACACAGAAACCTATGAGAAAACTTTTCTTTCAGCCTAATTGACATGAATCTACTATTTTCAAGCCATTATTATTTTAATTATAGTAATGGACAATACTATTTAGAGTATGATATATTGTCCTTACTATACAGAGTGAAGTGAAACTTCACTCGTACAGGAGAAACTTTGTTTCTCCATGTATGTACAAGACATAAATATTATGTTATTAAGTCTAG
>JAZDMZ010000130.1:0-4119 GCA_043800495.1 Candidatus Aenigmatarchaeota archaeon | reverse complement strand
TAATATTGAAAATGAGAATACTAATTTGTTAACAGGAGATGTAACTGGAGATTATATTACTGGAATGGAGGTTCCTGTAACAATTGGATCACCTGCACCAACTCAACAAACTCCTGCACCAACACCGCCAGCTGCAACCCCTCCTGTAACTACACAACCTGCTGTAAATAAAAATGC
The DNA here is from genome assembly GCA_043800495.1 of Candidatus Aenigmatarchaeota archaeon. GTDB lineage: Archaea > Aenigmatarchaeota > Aenigmatarchaeia > GW2011-AR5 > JACRAC01 > JACRAC01. The sequence goes on along the minus strand of JAZDMZ010000130.1, from coordinate 3,942 downwards.
TGCATCATCAAATGCAAACACAAACACACAGGCAAATGATAACAAGCAATTGATTGTGCAGTTGTCAGAGATGCTTGTGAGAAAAGAAAATATGATGAAGGCTGCACGAGCAGGATATGGACAATACTCAAGAACCTGGAAAACAGCACCTGGACTTGATGTAACTCTAAGATGTGGTAGCAGTGATCCTTTGTTAAGAGGATATAATTATGCAACAGCTGCACAGACATCATCAGGAAATGTGCCAACAATCACTGTTTCTGCAACAGCAGGTGTAAGGGAAAATGTTTATGATACAGTCAATTCTTTAGCAGAGCAATCAATGGCTGATTCTCAGGATAATAGTAAATCAGGTATGATAACTGGTCAGGCAACTGGTTCTGGTTTGATAACTGGTCAGGCAACTGGAACCACAAGTGTATTTGATTATGGAACAGGTGCTATGATACCAGCAGGTGGAAGTGCTAATATGGGTGTTAATGCAATAGAGTTTTTAGCTGGTGATTATCATACAGAAGGAGGAGAGGTTAGCAAGGTTAATAGAACTGTGTATATATCAATTGTAAATAGCACTAACAGTACTCCAATGGATTGTGTTATAAATAATGTGACAAATCAGTCATGTAGAGATATGGCTGTTAACACAGATGAAAATGGATATTTCAAATTTTTCTACAGACCAATGGTCAATGATACATATAATATCAGTGTAGCTGTTAATACAAATGGTGGAGCTGCTGATGATAAATCATCTGGACTAATTATTGAGAAAAAGGCTGTGTTTAAAGTATCTCCATTTTCAGCTCCAGAAATATATTTCCTGAAAAATGAATCATGTACTTTGCCAGCTCCTATATTTAACTTTACACCAGCCAATGTTGATCTAGCAAAGTTCCCAATTGTGATTAAAAATCCAATAAATATCACAGTGCCATATGTAAACTATGAATTTAGAATAGTTGATGAGCCTGATTCAAAATATGGTGATGCTGGTTTTGAATATTATAATAATTCAGGAGATTTGGTATTGGTAAATAATATTTCATATAATCTAAGACCAGGAGAAACTATTATAGTAAATGTATCATCTGGAATGATATTGCCATCATCAACTGACATAAGAACATATTATATAACAGTAAATGTCTCTAACACAACTTATAATGTGTCAAAGGAATTCCAGTTTAATCACACTGTATTTTTAAAATCACCTGCAATCTTAAACACAATAACAGAGCCATCGCTAAGACCATTTGACATAAGACCTGAAACATATTTCTTAAGAATAACAAGTTCAATGCCAACATTTTGCGGATATAATGATTATAAACTATTGAAAGAAGTTCCTAGACTATGGTCTGGTGCTGTGGAAATAGATGGTGAGACAGATACTGTAAGATTAAATTCAACAGAAAGTGCAGAGGCAAGATTTATATTAAGTCCAAATCCAAATGAGATAGAAATTGGAAAAAGATATGAATCTACACTAATAGTGACTGAAACACTGCCAACTGAGATAGGATCACTGAAGGGGTCAGGTGATTTGCTGGGCATAGATGTTGATCCAAGAATATTATATCTTGTTACAGATTCTAGAGTAATATTTGTAAACAAAACAGACTATAAGGTAACATCCTATGAGGCAAATGGTGGACTATCAATAGCAGCTGATATTGGTCCTGGAGGAAATATCTATTGGTCTGAATATGCTGATGAAGGAAGAATATTATGTAGTTCAAAAATAAGATTTAGTGCAAATAGAATAGTTAATGACATAGGACCTGCAAAAATAGCTGCAACCTATAATTATCTATACCTGACACAGGAAGATGGCATATATAGAGTGGTAAAGAACTGTATTGCAGAACAAAGACCTGATAAAATATATTCTGTTACAAATGCATCTATAATTGACATTAGTGCAGACAGGGATATAATATATTGGTTAGAAACAAATGGTACAAAAACTGAGATAAAATCTGTTGGTGAAACACAGATATCTTCATCAGGCGCAGTGGATGTATATACATTAGCAGAAAGGGATGCAAATTTATTGTATATTCTAAAGGGCTCTGGTAGAATAGGAGATGCTGGAAGATTTGGAGTATTTTACGCAAGAGATAGTAGAATAGCAAAACTAGGTTCACAGAGAGATTATATTGTAATAGGTGGAGAGGGTAATGAAAAAATAGTATCAGATCCAGTGGATATGGCATTGGATAATGATACAATATTCTGGATACAGAATGGTGTGCATAAAATATCAAAAGATAATCTTGCAAACTATATATCAATGTATTATGAATATACACCAGATGCACCATTGATAACAATTAATCCAATGACTGCAATTTTATCACTGGAAGAGGCAAAGGAATTTAGAGTAAATATAACTAACAAGGCATTTGTTGATGTGGATTATCAGATATTCCTAGAAGGTCTTACAAATAAATGGTATACTGACATGGGTATAATAGAAACTAAGTTTGGACCAAAGGAAACAAAATCATACTCATTTATACTACAGCCAGATAGAACTGTTGATGAAAATCAAACCTATAGTATATGCATAAGAGCAAAGAACACAAAGATATGGCCAAACTCTGATACTGCTTCATTATTCTCAAGATGTATTAATGTGGATGTGGGAAAAAGAACTTCTCCTCAGATAACATTGTCAATAATAGATGCAATGAGAACAGAGAATAATAAGGCAGTTACACTGCCAGAAAGAGCTGTCTGGTATGATGTTCTTGTTAAGAATATGGATAGGTCTGATTTTAGTGCAAGTATATTTGATCTGGTTGCAACAGTTCCTGCTAGATGGGTAAAGTCATTTGAAACAACCATGCTAAACATAATGCCACAGGAAACTAAGAAGACTAAATTGAAAATAACTCCTAGTAAAGAGGCAGATGATGGTGAATATGAGATAGCAGTGAATGCAATAAATGAAATAGATGATACTGCTAAATCAACTACAAAGATAAATATAATAATTGATCTATGTGGAAATGGAATATGTAATCTTGAAAGAGGAGAGGATAATGACAGATGTGCAATAGATTGTCCAAATCCAGCATATAATAATTTTGCAGGAGTGTATAATGTTCCAAAATGGCCAAACCTGTTACAGCATGATTATAATACTTCAAATGGAGTTAATTTCTCAACTAGAATAGGATTGTCATTGGACAGATCACTGCAGCAGCAAAGAGTATTGTTCTGTAGACAGACTGCATCTCCACAGGAATGTAAATTATCTGATTGTGGACTAGGAAAACCATGTCTAGCTGCAAAATCACTGCAGCCAGAGGAAAGCATACCATTGATGAGTATGAGATGTCCTAGTGATAGCACAGAAGCATACTATATATTATACACAGGACGATCTGTTAATTCAGGAGAAAGAGATTATATTAGTCCTAATTACACATACTCATGTCCATTTTACAATACAACTGCACTATTGACAATAAAAGCATCTATGGAAGAAAAATCAACACTATGCCAACAGGTATTGTTTAATTATAATAATAGTGTATTTAGACCACCTGCAGGAAGAACACGAGAGAATTGTGTGGATGCATGGACAAAGATATGTTCAATAGAAGATAATTTCCTAAAATATCTAAACCTTGTATTAGATCCAAATGTAATATCAATAGAAAAAACAGGATATACATTTGAACTATATAGTAAATTAAAAAATCAGGGATGGTTTACTGACAACAGTCAGTGTGAAGGAGTGATAACACTGTTCATAGAAGATGTTAATTTCAGATGATATGGTGAAAGACATAATTATAGTAATGGACAATACTATTTAGAGTATGATATATTGTCCTTACTATACAGAGTGAAGTGAAACTTCACTCGTACAGGAGAAACTTTGTTTCTCCATGTATGTACAAGACATAAATATTATGTTATTAAGTCTAG
>JAZDMZ010000125.1:0-2044 GCA_043800495.1 Candidatus Aenigmatarchaeota archaeon | reverse complement strand
GAATTTAGTTGGCTCCAAGGTGCGATATAACCATCCCAGCTGCTGGAGAACCTTGGGATGCTGTGGGTTATCTTTGAGAGCGTTCTCATACGCGTCCTTGGCTGGAATGTACTATTATATGAGACACCAAGCTAAAACTACCCACCTCTTTAACAGCTTTTTGTCTCAAAATTATATTTCCAGTACTTATCTGGTTTGTATAACCATTACTATCCACAAAAAACATTTTTTCAAATCCAAGAAAAGCACCACCAGGAAAACCAAGTGATGATATACAATCTCCTATAAATGTAGACCTAGGAACTTTAACAGAACCCATCACAGCAGCTGTTTTTGAATCAACAGATTCAATCTCATTATACATTATATTTATCCAGTTTCTAGGAACAACACAGTCAGCATCTGTAAAAAGAAGATATTTATATTTTGCAAACTCCACCAACTTTCTTCGATTAAACCCAATATGCCTTGTAGATTCTATCTTTATTATTCTTGCATCAATTCCCCATTTTTTAACATCTTTTAAAATTTCATTCTTCTTACTATGATTATCTAGCTCATGAACAACCACAAGCTCATATTTACTTTTAGGAAAATCATTCTCAGCAATAGACTTTATAGCACTATGCAACAGTTCATCCACATTCAGAGCAGTCATCAGTATTGATATCTCTTTAACCATTTCTAAAACCTTATACTCTTCAAAGGGTTTTTGAAATTAGATGGAATTTTTACATTTCATCTTCAATTTTTAAAACAATATAATATTTCAGGGTTTTAAAATCCAACCCTCTAATAAAAAATAACTTGTCTAAGATTTAAACCTAGAATTATACCAATCAATCGTTTCCTTCAGACCCTGTTCTAGAGAATACCTAGGTGTAAAGCCCAGTAATGCCTTCATCCTAGTAATATCAGCACATCTATGTACAATATCCAATTTACGTTCAGGAACAAAACTTATTTTTGATTTAGAATTTGTCAATCTAACAATCATCTCAGCCAATTCCCTGACAGTCGTTTGTTTTCCAGTACCAACATTTGTAACACTGCCATCATCTATTTTTTCAGCAGCTAAAACAGTAGCAGCCAAATTATCCTTTACAAATGTAAAATCCCTTGTCTGAGAACCATCACCAAATACTGTGATTGGCTTTCCTAATAAAGTCTGTTCAATAAATATTCCAACAACAAAACCATATGCAGATGATACCTGTCTAGGACCATAGACATTAAATGGCCTTACTGAAACAGTTTTCAAACCATGTTCACTGAAATATGCTTTTGCATATAGTTCAGTAGCTAATTTAGTAACAGCATATGGCAGCCTAGCATTCAGCACACCATCTTCTTTTTCAGGAACCTCAATAGGCTCACCATAAACCTCTGATGAAGAAAGATTAACAACTTTTTTTACACCTGATTTTAAAGCAGCTTCAAGCACATTTCTAGTGCCATTTAAATTAACATTCAAAACATTCAATGGCTCCTCCAGTGTTTTCTTAACACCAACAACAGCAGCATAGTGAAAAACCACATCAACACCATCCATTGCTTTTTTCAAATCATCCATATTCATTATACTGCCCCTAATCAAAGTGTAATTTTTATTCTGCAGAAAATCCCTGACATTATCCATATTTCCAGTTGAAACATTATCTAGACAGACAATATTATTGTCTCCAATAAGCATCTCAGTGAGATTAGAACCAAGAAATCCAGCTCCGCCAGTTATCAGTATTTTTTTCCCCTTCATTATAAATATAGTCAATAGAAAAGAATTAATAGTATGTTTCTAGAGCCAGCCCATATGTTTTGCATCCTCTTTGTATGTATCAACAGCATAATCAATAAAATCCTGATATTTTCTTTGTAATTGTGCCTTTTCCAGAGATTTGTAATATGTAATTCTTTTATCAGCCTTTATGTCAAGCAATGGATATCTATTTTTCAAAAGAACAAAATTCATAATAAGCCTACCAACTCGTCCATTACCATCTCTAAAAGGATGTATTTTTTCAAATTTTATATGAAGTATAGATGC
>JAZDMZ010000120.1:0-3149 GCA_043800495.1 Candidatus Aenigmatarchaeota archaeon | reverse complement strand
CAAAAAGAAATATGAAAGGTCTTGATGAAGAGTGGATTAAGTTTCAAATGGAATATAATGATTATACAAAAAAAGAAGCTGTAGAAGCATTAAAGCAAAGTAGATAGTATTTATCAATAAACATTCAATTTTTTGTTGTTTTATAAGAGATGCCGAGATAACTAAATACATTAAAGGAACGTGAAATAAATGAAATGTTGTACACTCCCAGATGGAGGACATGAAGGTGGACACATGAAACATCGTAAAGGTGGACACCACAAGAGAGTCACTAAACTTGCTATAGCAGCAGGTGAATGTGCTGGTAAAAAGGCAAAAGCCTTTAGAAAGTGTGTAAAAGCGCATATTAAAAGAATGAGGTAAAAAATTATGGCAAAATCTTGTAAATATGGACACCGAAAGGGTTCGAAGAAATGCAGAAAGCATCCAAAGAAATAAATAATTAAATAAACAACTGTTGAAAATAAATAATGAGGTAAACTATGAAAAAGAAATGTGCATGTGTCCCTGGAAGAAAGGGAAGATGTAAAAGACGAAAGTCAACAAAATAATTATCGAAAACTATCGAGGAAAGATAACTTATGGTAAAGCATAGAAAACAAAAGTGTACAAGTTCTGCTCATGTTTCAGGTGGACATATAACTGTAAAAGGTTCATGTCCTGTGAAAACTGGTAGAACAAAAGTTGTTCGTGTAAAGGCACGAAAAACTAAACATACAGATGTCCCACCTCAATGCAAAGGTCTGAAAAAGAAGACTCGCAGAGCATGTGCTAAAAGAGTATGTGCACAACGACCTGCTGAATATAGAGGTGCATGTAGGAAGGCAGCTGGATTGTAATAAAAATTACCAAAATTATAAATAAACAAATAGAGGTAATAAAAATATGAGAATTTGTAAGAAAGGAAAACATAAAGGACAAAATAAGTGTCCAAGTGTAAAAAGACGTTAATTCGGAGGAATAAAATATGGAATTCGGAAAAATCTCCAGTATGAATGTAGGAGAAGTCTTGAAAGGAACTGCCACCGAAGGTGGAGCAGTTATTGCAGGTCTTCTTGGTGCAGGCATACTTGGAAAACAAGTTGAAAAATTTGTAAAAGTAGCAACTCCTACTTCTACAATGTTAGACAAAGCTCTTGCTTATGCAGGAAATAATGTACCAAAGATTGCTGCTTATTATCTTGTAAGGAAAGAAGGTGGAAAGCTTATTGGTGCTGAATTAGCAAAAGATGTTGGAAAAGGTATCCTTGGTTCAGTTGTATTAGATACTTTAATAAGATCTGGTAACAGCTTTGCTCCAGGAACTACATTCAAACTGTTTGGTTATGATGTTATGTCAGAATCAGCTGCTAATGATGCAACACCACAAATGCAACAGAATATGCAGAAAGTTATTCAAGAGAATAGTTCTCTTAGACAGCAACTAAATGGTGTATTACAGAAGTTAGCAAGTTCTCCACAAACAGCATACATACCACCATCTGATCATACAGCTTATGGAAATATGCCAGGAGTTGCAAAAGGAAATCCTCAATTTGGCAATATGGATGTCAACAGAACACCATCACAGAAAAAGTATGGTCAAATGACACAAACTGATATGTCACTCAATGGCGACATGGTTAGTTTAGGTACACGTTATGGTATGGATTAAATGCATAACAGAATGATAAACACAATAAAATATAACAACAATATAAACTAAAGGAGAAAAAATTATGGTAGACATGATAACTAAACCAAGATATGATGAATATATGGCAGCTCGTGAAGCAGCTGGCTGGGAAAGAGAACATTTCTCAGTTGATGAATTAAATACGAACATGGTAACTCTTCAGGCAGTAGGCGCTGGCGTAACTAACTGGGCAATCGACATGCAGTCCCCTGCTGGTCAGATTATAAGTGTACTTGGTGGAAATCAAGTATCTGCAGGTGCAGATTTAACTTCTGCATATCCACTTGTAGTTCGTATGGCTGACTCTTCAGACAATGAAATTAGTTTCAGAACTAAAGTAAGAATCACAAAGGAAAGTTTGTCTGAAGCAACTAAGCCTCTTGAGAGAACGTATTATTCAGCTATAAATAATACCAAGATCCCAGGAACTGTACAAGCAACCACGACATTGTATAAGACCAATTCAGAACATTATCGCTTTTCCAACAGCTTTGAACTGTTGAGCAATCAGAGAATGCGTATATATGTAATAAACACTGTCGGTACTGTGGCAACACCAACCGTTTCTGCGAACATACCAACCACCAATATCAGCTTTGCTCTGACTATTGATCTTTGGACAAGAACACAGTAAAAGACAACATCAAACAATTGACAAACAATGTCAAATAAAATAAGGTGTGATAAACATCTATCACTCCTTAATTTTACAGTTTTCAACCGAGAAAAGAACCCACATACATTGGCTTATACAAAGCCTCCTCAGGTGTGACGTAAGTTCGCTCTTCTCACTGCGTCACACTTGCATTTATCTTAAATATTAAGATAATCAAAATTAAAATTATCAATTTATAAAATATCCTTGTAATATTCTGTGAAGAAATCTATTTTTACACACTCCCACTCCAAGCATTCTTCACAGAATATTATCATATTTGATAATCGCTTAAATTAAATCATAAAATATTCTAATTATTAAGAGATATCATTATGCCACCATACTCAAAGAAAGCAAAATATATACATAAAGTTGTTCAAGTTAAAGACAACTTTGATCCAAGATCATTCAGAACAATTCATTTAGGAAAATCTGGAAAAAAGGCAGTAATTGGATGTCCAGCAGGATTCTGGATGCCAAGAAAAAAAAGATGTAAGGTTGGAATGGAAATTCAAAAGAAACTTATTCCAAGAAAAGTTAGAAAATAATAACATAGGAAAGTGATTAATATGGGCTGCGGATGTAATAAACAAGCACAAGAAACAATTAAAAATTCAAAATTTGAAAAATTATCATTAGACACACCAGAGAACACTAAAATTATGGCAGGTTATGCAGAATTTAGTATTCAACAATTAGAAGATGAAATTGATAATCCAAACAGCGAAATTGGAAAAAAACTAAAATCTGTAGAAGCAGAACTTGAGAAATATTAAATAAGGAATTAACATGAATAATAAGATAGTTCCATTAAAT
>JAZDMZ010000104.1:0-2078 GCA_043800495.1 Candidatus Aenigmatarchaeota archaeon | reverse complement strand
AAAAAAAATGATGTATCAAACATTCTGTGTTATCATTGATTATCTTATAGAAAATAATAAAATAGTGATAGATGATAGCAAAATAATATGGATATGGAATCCCAAACTTGTAGAACGTATAACAAAACAGGGGTTGATAATCAAATGAAAGAAAACACAGTAGCATTATCTGTGAAAATACGACCCAAGATATGACTTTAAATATTTATACATAATATACGTATTAAACATAATAACGTATGGAGGATAAAAAATATGGTAAGCATGACATTAGCTGTGCCAGAAGAGCTGAAACGAGAAATGGATAAGCATCCTGAAATGAATTGGTCAGCCGTAGCAAGAGAGGCAATAAAACAAAAAATCGTCCTGCTCAATCGGATGGACTTTATGTTGAAAACCAGCAGATTGACTGAAAAGGATGCAATAGAATTGGGTAGAAAAGTAAACAAAGCAGTCTCAAAACGGTACAGAGAAAAATTATAGAGATGATATAAATGGAGATTATTTTAGATGCAAATATTTTATTTGCAGCTATGATAAAAGACGGCCTAACAAGACATCTTATTCTTAGGAGTGACTGGAAATTTTATATACCAGAATTCGTTATATCAGAAATTGAACAACACATAGATATCATATCTGAAAAAACTGATCTATCTGAAACAGAAGTAAGGGAATTATTTGATAGTTTTCTTGCAGCATCGGATATTACAATCATTCCATATCAAGAGATATTATCACTCATGAAAGAAGCTGAAAAGATATCACCAGATATAGATGATACTCATTATTTCGCTCTGGCACTAAAACTCAAATGCCCGATATGGTCTAATGACAATAAATTAAAAGAGCAATCCACAATTCAAATTCTGACTACTCAAGAAATATTAGAAGAATACGAGTGAATTATATGATATCAAAAAATATTATTCCTCAAATCTACAAAAACCTTCTACATCTCCACAATCATCAAGGCTGGTGGCCTATACTAACTGCTTCTTCTCCAAATAAATCAAGAGAAGCAGTAATTTTCAAATCCAGGTATCATCCGAAAGATTATTCATATCCCAAAACTAATGCCCAAAGATTTGAAATCTGCATCGGAGCCATAGCCACGCAGAACACAAGTTGGATTCAAGTGGAGAAAGCACTTCTAAATCTAAGGAATCTAAATGCCCTGAATCCAGAAAATATGAAGAATATTGATACCAGGAAGCTAAAGACCGCCCTGAAACCAGCAGGTTATTTCAACCAGAAAGCCAAGAAAATAAAAATATTCACTGATTTCTATCTATCCTTGAACAATAAAACACCGACAAGAGAAGAACTGCTCAATCTCTGGGGCATCGGCAAAGAAACCGCTGACAGTATTCTCCTATATGCCTATCAGCAACCTCACTTCGTGATAGATGCCTACACCAGAAGAATACTCATTAACTTCGGTCTTATCAAAGAAGATGCCGATTATGATGAAATTAAGGCATTATTTGAATCAAATCTAAAGTCAGATTACAAAGTCTTCCAAGAATACCACGCTCTTCTCGTAGAACACGCTAAGAGATATTATAGGGATAAGAAGAAATATCGGTTGTGTCCGTTGTATCAAATGTATGGAAAATAATACATTCTTATAACTTTCGTTAGCTATAACTAATTGATTACTATGAATAAATCAGAAAATAGTGAAAAGCCTGTTTGGGGTTATGACAGACCTCAATTAGTCTTTCCGCCAGAAGGTAGAATGTATGACAGTAATAGACCCAATATATGTGACCCTTGGCTTATACGAAAATTAGAACAAAAATATCAAATAATCTTATCAAAGTATAATCTAAGATAATATCAACCTGAAGATATATGATGATAAAGAATATAGATTATCCGCAATTTCTGCAATACACAACTAATAACTAAACTTTATATGCTGGGTCAGAATCGCACCAAGAATTAATGTCAAACAACAAAAAATAACTAGAATGTTGTTTGACAGTACTGCCAACCAATTTTATTATCTAAATTATTGAATTGTTGGCATTATCTCAAATTTTTGATCCTTCTTGTTCCTGAAAATAACAGGC
>JAZDMZ010000026.1:0-4397 GCA_043800495.1 Candidatus Aenigmatarchaeota archaeon | reverse complement strand
GAAATGGGAATTCCTGAAGGTATAGGAAGCAAAGAAATGCTAGTTACTAGTTTTGAGGTTGAAAAACATGCCAAAACTACCAGTTCTATCAGGCAGTGATGTGATTAAGGCTCTAACAAAAGCTGGTTGGACTCAAAAAAGAACAAGTGGAAGTCATTCAATTCTGATAAAATTCATAGGCAACCAGAAAATTGCTGTTGTTGTTCCATTACATAAAGAAATTGATAAAGGCACTCTTATCGAAATCATAAGACAATCTAGATTAAAAAGAGATGAATTTCTAAACCTTCTATGAAGACATTTGTAATAAATAGAAAGAACCTGTTAAAACAGAATTATCTTCTAGAACATATATATTATACTAGTAATATATAATAGCTTCTTGTCTACACAAAAGATTAAATGCTAGACAATAGAATTACTAATCATAGAAAAGAAATCTCTAGGTGTTAGTATGCCAGTGAAACAATTACATAAAGAACTCTTTAACGAAGGTATAGCTAGACCTAGCATCAGACTTCTAAAACCATACTTTTCTGATAGCCCTAATATTAGTTTAAGATATATTCCAAGCCTAGCTGGAGATGGTTATGAGATAGAGATGCCAGCAATTACTACAGAAAGAATCCCAACTAATATCAGACCATATGTTGATCAAGGAATAAAAGAAGTAAGAAAAGAAGATCGTGTTGGTGTATACAAAGAAAGAGACACAGGCGTGGTACCTGCTCATATTGATAACAATCCTCCATATGCAGGTGTGACACAATTCAATGATGATTATAGAAAAGGAATAGAAGCAAAAAGAATGGGATTTAGTAATAGATTATCTCCAAAAGCAGCAAAACGTGTTGCAAAACACGAAGGAAGGCATGTTATCTCAGAAAAACTATTAAATTACGCAGACCTACCAAGAAAATTAGTAACTCTTATAATGGAGTCCTATGCAGAATATGGCGGTATGATAGCAGCTGAAAAATTAGGTAAATATCATGAATCAGCAGAAATACTAAAAACAACTCCATATAAATCTGCTGTTGAATTTGGAAGAATTGCTGATAGAAATTATGTTAGCAACCATGATGGAAAAAGAGGCTATGCGACATTTATAAGAGATATACAGAAAAACAGATCAATGGCAAAAACCCTAAGACACCTTGGACAGAATGTTAGAAAAAATAAAATGCATTTTGATGAAAAGCAGGATTTTAGAAAAGGCACAGGAACAAAACCATTAGAAACCTATTACCCATATCATGAAGAATATGAACTGAAAAAAGCAGCCTAATAATCAATATAATATTTCTATGGAAGCATAAAGGGAAATTAGTATTGTATAGAGAGAAACCGTAGGTGTTATCTCTTACTTAGAAACCAGAATTTTGTTTTTTCCCTTAAACTCATTACCCATCTTTGTCTCAGTAGGAACATGTCCTTTCTCTAATAGCTTGACCTCTGGCACATATGATATAAAATATTTATTATGATTATCCTGTTCTTTTTTCTTTTTAATATGTTTTTGCTTTTTCATAATAACCACATCTAATATAATAGAGTTTATGCCATATCTATAAAAAACCAGATTAAATGGAAAACCAGAACTCTTTATGACAATATTAATAAGATTTCGAATATATAGCAGATATATGAAAATAGCTGTTGATATAAGTGGTAAGATAGATCAAAAGAATTATGATTCTTCACTAGGATTCAAAAGAAGTGATGGCATAAAAGGAGCAGTGTTTCTGAAATCAGATACAAAAAAGAAAATACTTTATAGGTATAAAGGACAAATTACAAATTTAATAGAAAAAATACATTGTGTTCTGATATTCCATTGTATCAATGAATATCTTGAAAATGTAACAGAAATAGAATTGTGTCATGATATAAATTTTCGGCGTGGAAAAAGATTATTAATAACGTTGTTTGAAAACAACAGCATATCTATGACCAAAATTAATATATTTCCAAAACAATGTTCAGGAAAATCAGACGGGCACTGGCCAGCATTGAAAGCTTTTAGAAAAAGAAAATATGCGATGAAAACAATATCATACGAGATGATAGAAAAGCAACTACTAAATTTTAAAGAAAGTAAGAGTGGGCGGTAAAACCGCAATTCCGATTATGCCGTGCTTCAATAATCCACACAGCTCCTCCAGACAACTCTTACTAAATATTACTTGTTTCTATCACATTTAACTCTATCTATACAATGATAGAAAATATATGTTAGAGAATATACGTGCAATCCAAAACACTCCGGTGTAGGAAGAAAACATCAATCATTTGCAATTAGAAACCACATACTTCGTACAAAAGACTTTGTTAAAGTCTTTTGGCGACTTAGATTGAATAGAATTCAATCTCAAGTTAGTTTGTGGTTACAGTTGCAAAGACTTGAGATTGAACAAGAGTTCAATCTAAGTCGCTAAACAAATCAAAGATTTGTTTGCAAGAAGTCCTTCCAGGGAAACCACAGACTTTAGTCTGGGGAGTTCAAGAGGACTTCATTCTATATAAAATTTTGCAACAATCACATAATATGCTTCTTGATAAATATAGACCTGTTAGAGTAGAAGAAATGGTAAACAAGGCTGCAGCCATGGAACTGAAAGATCTACTCAGAAGCAAAAAACCATTTATTATAACAGGACCAGCAGGCTGTGGTAAGACATTGGCCATAGAACTGGTTGCAAAAGATCTTGGTTATGAAATAATACATCTTTCAGATGATCTGCTGAAAACTCCTGAAATAACAAAGCAGAGAAGCATATTTTTTAAAGGTAAGATATTTGTAATAGAGCTTGATTCATTAAGAGCCCTTGATAAAATAGATGATTTTGGAAAACAGAGTAGTTTTCCTATAATATTATCAGCCAATGATATCTATCAAAAAAGATACTATGAGATAAGAAAAAAATACAAGCTTGTAAAATTTAGAAAAGTTTCTGATATCTATCTAATGAATATTGTGAAAAAAATATGTCTTAGGGAAAATATATTATGTAATGAATTGGCACTGAAAAATCTTCTGTTATTATACAATGGAGATGTTAGAGCAGTTTTGATAGCACTTGAATGTCTAAGAGCAGAAGGCATTACACTAAGTTCTGTCAGAAGTCTTGAAGAATGTAAATTCCTAAATGTGTTTGATGTTTTACTAGAAGTATATAATGGTGAAATAAGATCTGCCATTAGACTACTGTCAAACATGGATCAGGACATAGAACCATGGATAGAGGAAAATATCATAGATGGAAAGAGTATTGAAGCTAATGAATTAGTAGCAAAAGCAGATCTTTTCAAAACTAGAATAAACAGAACAGGCTCCTGGTCATTGCAAAAATACTATTTTGATATGCTAGGAGCAATAAGCACACTGAACACAGGAAAGAAAATGTTCAACCCTCCATACTCAAAATGGCCTCGAAGAACCATAAAGAAAGAAAATACCAAAAAGGACGTTTCGAGTAATGATGAGTAGAACGAATCAGTACTCAAAATGGCCTAGAAGAACCATAAAGACAGAAAATACCAAAAAGGATGTTTCGAGTAATGATGAGTAGAATAAATTAGGCAGCTGCTCCTAATACAGACAATGGCACTGTTAGATTAAATTTAAAGAGTCTTTTCTGGCCCATATCAATAACATCAGCATGCACACTACCACCATTTTCCTTTGCAAGTTTTCCGACAATATACATTCCTGTTCCTTTATCAACATCTCCACTTGTTGTATACCCTTCATCAAATATTCTCTTTTTGTCAGGATTTTCATATGTAAAATTGACAGTCTTAAGTGTTAGAAATTCTCCATCAGAACTAACATCAACCTTGACAGAATCTTCTTTTGTTGCATAACTGCCGATATTTTTTACCACATTAAAAGCAGGAACAGCAAGCATTCTTGAGGTCATTTCTTTATCCAGACAATCTCCAGTAATAATTAGTTTTTCATATTCTGAAACATCTAACACAGCACGTGCCATAGATCTTATTATCTTCTCTGCAGGTTTTTTCTCATCACTTAAAATAGTCTCAAGAGCTTCTGTATTGCTTAACAAAGCAGATGTGTATTTTTTTAGTTCAATTGTGTCAGATGAAGTATCATATATTCTTAGCAATGTTTCCAGTACATCTCTCATATGTTCAATATCATCCTTTATTAGTCCATAATTATCAACTATCTCGTTATTAAAAATGCCCTTAACTTCTCTATTACTTAGCTTTTTTGTAAACACCCTATTGTATATATCTGATCTAACACGGTCAATAGACCTTTTGCATAATTAGAAGCAAAAAAGCCTGATTTCCATTAAGAATTTCTCACACTACAAATCTCATAACATCCATTTCGTTTTTAATCATCAACCTGAAATTTACTAATCCTG
>JAZDMZ010000137.1:0-4223 GCA_043800495.1 Candidatus Aenigmatarchaeota archaeon | reverse complement strand
GATGAAAAAATGTGCTGCAATGACTGTGACTGTGGTTTAGGAATATGTTATGAAGGATTTTGTGAAGAATCAAATACACCATCTGACACCACTATTCCAGTATTTTCTAGTACAGTTGATCCAGAAACAGCATCATTTGTAAGATATCTATATACCATAAAAAACTCTGTAAAAGGAGAGACAAATATGTGTGCTGGATTTATAATGCTTCTTTTAGATAAAAAATACACAAACAAAGAACTTTTAGGAATAACCGGTCATGCCTGGGACATGCTTGCAAACATGATGAACAATAACAAAAACCAAATAATATGTCAATATAGAGGTGCAACCAATAATTGCAATGGAATCACACCACAGCCAGGTGATTTTGTATTTTTTAGAAATCCAAAAGTTCCTAGTGTAAGCTATTGGTCAGATATTACATCAGTATGTTATAATATGAAAGATAATTATAAATTCTGTGATTATAGTTATCATGTAAACATAAGAGATTATCCAATCACAACCCATGTTGCAATATATGGAGGAAGTGATTTTCTATTTGATCAATGGGGTTCTGATACCAATCGTGGAACACTATCAGGAAGAATAACCTGGGCAGGATATGTAACAGCAATCATAAGACCTGATTACAGCAAATTAAACAGAAGACGATGATAACATATATTTAACTAAATCTTGAAAAGATTTGGTTATTATTAACACAATCAATTCAAGAAATCCAATGGATTATATTCTTTTTCCTTTTGCTCACTCATAACAAGTATATCAAAGATAGGACTAGTTGATAAATATTCCATCAGTCCATCTGCTGTAAGAATACTAAAACCAGAATCTGCTATTCTGACCTCATCCAATTTCATATAATCTGTCAATATATCTGATTTCATTGTTTCCTCTGTTATCTGGACTTTTCCTGTTTCCATATCTAGCACATATATTCTGACAAAACAATTGCCTGGCACAAGCATTTCCCTGTTCCATAATCTGTTGCAGACCTCAGAATACTTATCTAATCTCAAAACAGGAGCTGAAAAAACTTGATAAACTGCCTCCACTGGAACAGAATCTTCTTTTTTTGTGACATACATTTTTCCACTTATTCCACTTTCACGAAACACCCTGCGTTTATATTGTCCGTCAAAAAAGCAGTCCTGAAGATTTCTTGGCAATTCATTGAAATTCCTAATCATATCACACACTATCACTATTAGATAGTCAAAGAATATAAAGCTTGTTATAGCTAACCAGATAAACAATCGGGTATGGTAGGGGTTTCTACAGGGTTTTTACCAACATGTGTTATTGTGAAAAGAATTCGGCATATCTTCTAAGATGATATGAGTCATCTAGAAGATTCAGGTTGACAACAGTCAACCATGAATCCATCGGTCAGAGATCGATGGCATCACTACTGCCGAAATCTTTTACATCCTGGTACCACCAGTTAAACTTGAGGAAAGCAAAGCTTTCCTAAGTCGCCAAATAAATCTTGATTTATTTGTACGAAACTGGTGGTAACCACGATTTGTAACTATTTAAACATAATTACACTATATGGTTTTAAATAATAATAACATAAATTCATTGATAGTGAGTTTAATGGATTATAATGAAATACCAGCCTATCTGGGAGTTGGAACAGATTTTGAAAGAGATATAATCAATGATCCAAAATGGTTAAAGGGTATAGAATGGGGAACTCCTAGAAACGGTCATCCAGAAGGCAAGGTATTGTATCATATTAAAGATGTGCTTGATAACATTGACCATGGAAATTATCCAGCTGATACAAAAGAAAAATTAAGACAACTGGCTCTGATCCATGACAGTTTTAAGCATATGGTAGATTTTTCAGAATCTCAAAAAAATCATGGCCAGTATGCAAGAGAATTTGCTGAAGGATATTTATCTGATGAGGAAATGTTAAGAGTCATTGAACTGCATGATAAAGCCTATAGCATATGGAAAAGAGGTATGAGAGAACAAAACATGGAAAAGGCAGAAAAAAAGGCAATGGAATTGTTAGACACTCTTGGTGATGCAAAAGACCTGTATATTGCATTCTACGACTGTGACAATGCAACAACAGGCAAATCAAGAGAGCATTTTTATTGGTTCCGGAGTCTCAGAAATCATCAGGAAACAAATTAATATAATTAAAAGATTGGTGTGAATAATGAATAATGGAGATTTTAATTTGAATGATTATCTTAAAACACTTTTGAATGGGATGAAAATGTATACACAAGAAGACACAAAAAAACTGCGTAATAAAGCAAAAGAACTTTTCATGATATATAGGAATGATTATTACACCAGACTAAGAAATGAAGATTATAATGGTATATCTGATACAGAAGCAGAGAAAATACTGACAAAAGTGAATGAATTCAGGGAGGAATTACAGACGATTGAAAATGATATGCTGCAGCATTATGATGATTATGAAAAAAGATATGGTAAAGAATGTTTTGATTTGTTTTTATTCATGAGACATGATGTCTTTAATACAAAGCGCCATCTCCACTATCTTGAGATTCTTGCACAGAGAAGATTTAAAATGTATACACTGGATCAGATTGAAGATTTGTATACTAGGGTTAATGAATTCTGCTTAAAATATAGCTCTTTTTTAGAAGAAAAACAGTATGAAAATATGGGTGATTTTGAACTAGAGATGGTAATAGAACAGGTCAGACCTCTTGAAGATGAAGCCACCATAGCAACAGATGAATTGCATGACATTGAAGAATTATATCATAAAAGATATGGATCTAAAACAGCAAGATATATGTATGAAAAGACATATTACTTGACATTTAAAGATATAACAAACATATCAGGAATGTGTCGTATAGAACTAGATGAAAGATCTTCACCAGTACCTAAAAAAGTAATAAAGGATTTACTAATAAAGAAAATGTATGAAAAGGGTATTATAGATAAAAATGGCAAAGTAATTCATAGAAAAACTAAAAACGATTCCTTGTAGAAATTAAAATAGGAGTATATGGCTGGTTCATTACAAAACTAATTAACAAAAAGTGATGCATCATCAATAACATTAATAGGCAATTTGTTTAAAACTTCATCTCTTTGCATAAAGTTATAATCTTTATATTTTGTATCCAAATAACTATCAAGTGTTTGTTTAATCTCAGTTTTTCTTATAACAATGCTAGATGTTTCAACATCATTCCTTATACTGTTTAGAAGAGATGGTCCAAGTTCATCTGATCCAGATACAATTCCATCATAATAAGGATCAGAATAATCCCTGAAATCCAATGAAACCTTTGTCATAGCTCCTGTATCATCATAAAATCTAGTATCCCCAAGTCTGTAATCATCCTGCATGTTTATAATTTTTTCTACAAACTCAATTGGATGTGGAGGGTCTGTTGTTTTTGGAAAATCAACATACTTTGCACGTAACACTTTGTTTCCTTCTATAATTTCCTCATAAACCATGATATTTCCAAAATTCGAGTCTGCGGTAAAATAAACTTTATCACCATCATATGTTTTCATCAACAGCTCTGCATCAAGTCTGCCAATGGATTCAATTATTTTATTAAATGAATAGTAATTATCACCTATTTTAAATATCATATCTCCTACATTCTCAGTTATCACAACCTCATTACCTGTCATCCTACCTTTGCCACTGTCCCATATTTCTTTTATAACCTGTTTGATTGTTTTTCCTGGTACAAACTCTTCTATAGAGATTGCTTCTGATTTTAAGTTAGTCCAATACGTATTTTCATCCACATTTTCTATCAATTTTCGTATAAGGGGTTTTTGCATCAATTCTCTTTCTGACAATATTTGCATTAATTTAAACTCATTACCAGGTATTAGACCTTTTTTAATAACAAAAAGATGTTCTTTTCCAGCCCCATCTATCACTTTTGCTTTAAACACACTTTTTGAAAAACCCTCATCTAAGTAATCTAAGCTAAAAGATTTGACATCTTTTACATTTACTCTAATGTTTTCTAGCGCTTCTACAAAAGCACTTGATATTTTATTATTCTCAAATAATTTTAAGAATGCTGTGCCTTGTTCAGGAGTTATAGCTCTCCAAAGAAAGAATGCCGACATGTTTGGTAGAGTATCGAAAACATAAAGTTCTATCAAAGCATAAGGAATTATGGAAAAAATACAATTGAAAGGAAAGCATACAAAAGAAGATTTTCTAAGGCTTTATAAAA
>JAZDMZ010000135.1:0-6663 GCA_043800495.1 Candidatus Aenigmatarchaeota archaeon | reverse complement strand
ATTTATAAATTATAATTAATATTTGTTAATTGTTCACTAAATACACTTGTTCACTGACAAAACCCTGAGATAATGGGGGTACTATATTATTAACAGATAGGTGTTTGTTATGTTAGATTGGATTATGAAAAAGAAAGGCGTAGAACCAGAGGATATTAAGGTAATGGATAAAAAAACAATTGAACTTTATTTTGATAAAGCCATTCATATGCCATCTTTGAACAAGTTGATAGAAGTAGAAGAAATATTAAAGAACGCAGAAAAACCACTGAAAAGAGCAGAAATAAAACGAAAGCTTAAGCATAAGATTTTGCACCAATCTTTGAATGTTCTTTTAGCTTATTTGTTAGATAAAGAAATGATAATGGATACAAAAGAAGGATTGGTATGGATATATTATCCTGAACTTGTTAAAGAATTGAAGAAAATAACAATACCATTAAAGGATTAATTAAGAAGTTTTTCATGTTCTTTGTGATCTCCTATAAGAATAATAACCATTAATCTATTATCAGAACCTTTTGCTGTAAAATAATCCATTCTCCATTTATCATGTAGTACAGAACTCCATAGTATGTTAGCACCATATTTGATTAAAAGGGTTTTGATATCAGAAGAGATTTTATTACGTGATATAGCTCTTGTGTTTGGAGGAGAAACCACTATCTTTTTAGAGCATGAATCCTTGAGACTGTCAATTACTTTTCTTATTGCTAAAAATATACGGGCTTCTTGCGAGTTTTTATTCTTCTCAGCTTTATCCTTTAGTTCATGATAATCATTACTCGTTTTTGTGTTATAGAAACTTATTTCTAATTCTGTGATAATTGTCACCCTTTATTAAAAAGAATATGTTTGAACAAGTATTTTAGGCTTTTCTTTATGGTTTTTATGGATTTTTCAGAAAAAGCCTTTACTGATTTTATGGGTCCACAGACAAACATAGATATTATGAGAGAGATAGCATCAAAACCATTCAAACAACTAGTAGAATTAGTAAGATACAATGCATTATATGCAGACATGGAAAAATACCCACATTTGTTAGAATACTAACAGAATATGCTAAAAAAATAGGGACCTGGCATTAGTGATCGGTAATGGATGTGATGAGATTAAACAATTACAAGAATTGCATATTGATGAACAAAGAAGACATGAATTTCATAGTCATATGTTAAGCGAGTCAAGAGCATAATTTCTTCTTACCCTTTATTTTTCTATTTTATCTTCCTTTATTTTACTTCTTCCCACTAAATTAACCCTTAAAAAGACTTCTGCATTAGTTTTGTTTGATATATGGGTGAAATAAGATATGAGTGGTACATTTCAAAGTTATGTTGATTCATTGAGTGGTATGGCAGCAACAATAGTAAATAGTCCAGAAGGGTATAAACAAAGAGTTATAGCACCAGAGGATGCTAGATTTAGTGTTCAAAAGGTTGGTAGATTAATGCCACTGGACGAATTTTATACAAAAAGTTATGGCTGTGCTACAGGATATGATGGATTAAGAATTGGGCCAACAAGAGTTTATAGATTTTCTGGAAATGATTTAGGATTTGATTATGATGTTCTTGTGAGAACAGGCAATGGTATGGCAAATTTTCCTTATGTTGCAGACAAAATAGCTGATGTCAACCCAGGGTTTGGAAATACTAAAACTGGTATAAAGAACTTTGTTGTTTATTCTACTGAGAGGCTGTCAAGAGAGATTCAGGAAAGAGTATTTGATGCTATGGAAATTGATTGGGTATGGGCAACAGAAAGACATGAAATTGACAAATCAGGAGCAGAAATTTATCTGGATGGTAGAATAATAATATTATAAAATATTGGGAAAAGGGTGAAATAAGATATGAAACGATTGCCAGAACAAATAGGATATGAAGGACTTTCTAAAGAATTTAGAACTGTTATTGATATGATACCAGCATATGGTGGTAGACTTTCATTGGATGGCAAAACTGTTACTGTAGCCTACTTGGAAGCAGTTGATTTTGATGCTACTATGCCATTAGATAGTTTTCTTCAGGGAATGGCTTATGCAGCAATTACTGGTAAATCATGTAGATTTGATATACCAGAAGGTATGAAAGAGGAAATGTCTGGTAAGATAGATGGTCTGTTTGATGATTTGAAAAGTAGATTTGATAAAAGATGGTGAAATAAGATATGGGAGATTATAAGAGTGAAGTTGAATTTCCAGGTTATTGTAGATTGGATGGGAGATTAATGGCTCATATTAAGATTGGTGCAATGGATGGACATAGAAAAAGCAGAAATGGATGTGTAGGTTGTGCTGATTTTGAGTGTTTTGGAAATAATGGATATGAAAAAGCATTAGAACTTCATCAAGAAGAACAAATTAAAGAGTGGAAAAAATACATAATTGGTCGTATTGATGAAGAAAAGGATCCTAAGAATTTTGAATGCGATTTGATATAAGGTTTTCTGTTCAGTGCTATATCTTATGCAATTGGGGCTCTGAATGTTGGTCGATATAACTCTGGGGGTTTATGGGTTCTTTAATTTCTGTATATATGGGCACATGTGAATAACAGGTGACCACAGATAAATTAAAATGTGGTCACCCTATAGTCACCTAATGGCAAGAATCTTTAAATATGTGGTCACCTATATTTATATTGATGTTATGAATATTGAAAAACGAAAGGCTGGTAAAGCTGTCAAGTATTATCTATCCCATACGATTAGGATAGGAGATAAATTCAAGAAGATCAGAATATATCTTGGCACTGATGAGAATGTTGTTAATAGAAATAGACATAAAGCAGAAATTCTGATGAAAAAAAGGATAGAAAATTATAAGAATATTTCTGATCCATTTAAGACAGTGCTATCAAAAAGCGAGCTCAGTGTCCTAAAGACGTTGGAAGCCAAGGGTATGATAAAAATAAAGCACTTGAATGAAGACGAATGGAAAACATTCATAGAATCTTTTGTGTATAATACAAATGCAATAGAAGTATCTACAGTTACCTTGAATTAAGTAGAAGAAATATTAGAAAAAAATAAATGGCCAAAGGATAGGCAAAAATGGGAGATATCTGAAACCTATGGACTCTCAGATGCTGTGAAATATATTAGAAATACAGATGAGCATATTTCTATAAATCTAATCAAAGAACTTCATTGGATGGTATTCAAGAGTTCTAAATCATTTGCAGGTGAATTTAGAAAACCTGATCAAGAAGTAGTTGTGGTAAATGGTTTTGGTAGTGTTGTTCATAGAGGTGCACCTTCATCAATGGTGACAAGACTTCTTGAATCACTGGTTGATTGGTATAATAAAAATAAGAATAAATATTCTGCTATAGTTTTAGCAGCGGTTGTGCATAACCAATTTGAAAATATCCATCCATTTGCAGATGGCAATGGTAGAGTTGGTAGACTTCTTTTAAATAACATTCTTTTGAGGCATAACAAACCACCTGTTAATATAGAGCTAAGTAACAGAAAAGAATACTATACCACACTTCAGGAATATGAACATAATAATAATCTAAGACCAATGGTTGAACTAATATTGAAAGAATATAAAAATCTCAGGAAAATGCTTGAAAAGAAGAACATAAAATACAATAGTTAATTTTGGTAATAATTAGATATTAATAGTGGACCAATAAAAGAATACCGATACATGGTAAAGCAATATTTACCTGTACAGAAAGAACTTTGTTCTTTCTTGTATGATATATTTGTTGTCCATATATAGTAGAAGACATAACTATCTAGAACATAATTATGTCTTCTGCATATAGTATATGACATTATATTATTCCAATTTATTATGTCATATACTATAGATGGTGAATTTAGAGAATTCACCTGTACAGATTGAATTATGTTCAATTCTGTATAGTGAACCAATATATTATAACTGATTATTTACTTGGTTATCTATAAAACATTTGTTTACGTTTCCCAACTAAGTATCAGAGGGATTAGGAATTTAAGAATGTCCAGATGATCCTCGTTTTTTGTTATTATAATGAAACAATCATTATTACTATAGTGAAATGATTTTTGTTACTATGATGAAATAAATTTCTGAAAATATCAACAATAGTTAACTATATATATGGGTCAAATGTATATTTAATAAATTACAAATGGGGTAGAAATATGGATTTTAATGATAATTCCAAAATAATAAAAGCAGTTCTCTTAATATGTGTATTTCTAGTTTTCTCAGTAGGTGCGATGGCAGCGCCATTGGCAGGATCAAATGCAAATGTTGACAAGGTTCTGTATTTTGATACAACCTCTGCAACATACAGTGATATCACAACAAATGCGTCCGATACAAATCTTGATGATATAATGTTTCCAAATCTTACTAATTCTACAGGAGACTATCTTTATCTTGGAATGAATTATCATTTTACCCAGATTAATTTTAGTGTTTCTACAGCAGGCGCCAATAGTTCGCAGCCAATAATAGCAGTTGTATGGCAGTATTCAAATGGAACTGCTTCAACTGACTGGAAAAGCCTATCAGCAGATACTGATAGCTGTGGTAATTTTACAACAGCAGGAAATTGCACTGTTGATTGGGTAACACCGGTTGATATGGCAACACAGTCTGTCAATGGTTCTACATATTATTGGGTAAGAGCAACTGGCATGGATAATTATTCAACAATTCCTTTATTAAGTCAGATATCTGTTTTGGAGTTTAATTTAGAAGTTAATGTGACTGATGAGCTTAATATATCTATAATTAATTTAGTAGAGGCTAATTTCTCAACAAACAGTAGTTTTGGTATACTTGATTTTAGAGAGCTTGGTGTAGGTTCTGGTGTTTATCAGTTTGCTTTGATGCAAGGAGAAAAACACCAGATAAATGTAACAATACCTGGTTATATCAATGCATCAAATACAACACCTGTTACATTAAATAGTACACTATATCAATGGCCTAATTCACATACAATGTTATTTGGATTAAAAGTAATTGCTGCAAATGAGCTTGGAGCTGGCGGGACAATAGATGCATATTCATTCAGAGGAGTAACAGCTTCTGCAATCAATAGTAATGTTTTATATTGGAATGATACTTCTGGAGCAAATGGTGTGTTGTTTATGAGAAGAGATGGTATGGTTGATGTAAATGTTACAAATACTGGATTTAATAGCATTACAACAAATCACACAGCACAGCTTGTTATAACAATGGGTAGTTTTGATGCAGTTGCTAATTCTATTACAGCTTCTGTGAATGCAAAAGGTTTTGAATTTGCACATAAAATAAACGTTACAACAGAATTAGGTAGCCAGATAGCAGGAGCAAGTGTTTATATCGGAGCATTTCCATGTTTTGAAGACGGTAGTTTCTATTATTGTCCTGTAAATGCTTCTTTGGATGCAGTTGCAAGTGATATTAATGTTACACTTGATGGTTATGTTGAAAAATTACAAACATCTGGAGACAGGGCTGATAACACAAGTGTGCAGATAATTGATAATGTTACAAGTGTTCTGTATTCATTAAAGGTGAATGCAACAACTGAGCTAGGAGGTGTTTTAACAGGAGCTACTGTGACAGCTGGTTCTACAAATTTAGCTTGTGCTGAAAATGGCACATCTGGTCTGTATTATTGTGCTGTTCTTGTTGCAAATGATGGTGGAACAAATGATGTTAATATTTCTAAACTAGGATTTTTAGTAACACATGGAAACAGTCTTAATAGAGTGTTTCATAATGATTCACAGTCTTTGGTAAATATTACAAATGTATCTTATACAGTGAAAGTTACAAATATGACAAATGAGCTTGGTACTGATCTTGGAGCATTAGATGGTACAACTAACATAATCACACCAAGTGTTGGTGGTGTTACATATAATGGTGGCAAGGCATATATCAATGCAACTGGAACTACAGTAAACATAATAGGATCAAGAGCAGGATTGGTGAATAAAACAGTTTCAAGTATACCGGTTTCAAATATGACACAAAATGTCACAAATGTGACAAATTTGTTTTATACAATAAGAGTTGCAAATATGACAAATGAGCTTGGTACTGATCTTGGAGCATTAGATGGTACAACAAACATTATTGTAACAGATTCTGGAACAGTATTATACAATGTTGGTATGGCATATATTAATGCAACTGCTGCTACTACAAATCTTACTGGTTCAAGATCTGGATTAGTGAATAAAACATCAAGTGTAACTGTTTCCACATCAGCACAAAATGTCACAAATGTAACAGGATTATTATATACTTTAAAGATTGCTAATATCTCAACTGAATTAAATAATCAAGCAGGTACAATTGGTACAGAAGCTAATGTTACATCAGATTCTGGAACAGCTGTTTACAGTAGTAATATAATTTACATTAATGCAACTGCAGCTGTGACAAATATTACAGCCTGGAGACTGGGATTTGTGAACAAGACAGTTGGATATGCTGTATCAAATGGTGCACAGAATGTCACAAATGTAACAGGATTATTATATACTGTAAAGGTTGAAAATGTTACTGATGAATTGAATAATTATCATGTTACAATTAATGGTGCAGAAGTAATAATTGCATCTACAAGTGGTACTGTTGTATACAGTGGCAACAAGGCATATATTAATGCAACTGCAGGTGCTACTTTAACAGCTTCTAAATCAGGA
>JAZDMZ010000122.1:0-13050 GCA_043800495.1 Candidatus Aenigmatarchaeota archaeon | reverse complement strand
GAAATTATGATAAACAAATCACTAAAAGACCTGATTGAAAACAATGCACTAGCATTGGCAACATCTAATAAAAATAATCCACATTGTATTGCAGTTGGTTTTGCAAAAGTTTTATCAAAAAACCAGATTCTTATTACAGATAACTATATGCACACAACACCTGAAAACATAAAAGATAACTCAAATATCGCAATAGCTGTCTGGAACAGAGATTGGGAAAAAGATTGCAAAGGATATGAACTAATAGGAAAAGCAGAATATTTCACAACAGGAAAATACCATGAAATAATAAGACAGATTCCAGAAAACAAAGGGTTGTCATGCAAAGGAGCTATTCTTGTAACAGTAAAACAGGTTAAGAGACTTGCATAATTATTATATCTAATTTGTTTTGCAAATTAGCTATTTGTCAATCTTCTTGAATAGATACACCTTATCTCCTCTTTTCACAGACTTGTTTAATTTTATATAAATCATATCCTGTTTACCTGCTTTTTCAACAGGCTTATTATCAACAACCATCCTTGTAGTTTTATGCATAACAACACCAGTATCAGGCCCTTCTATTATCAATTGCTCTCCTTTTTTCACAATACCTGATTCTATTTTTATTATAGTATTATCAGAACCAAATCCAACCACAGTACCTAGATATTCTTTTCTCATTATAGCAGCACTTCCTCCTATGCCAGCATAATCACCTTTTCCAGGCTCTGTAAAATAAAACCCATTAGAAAATCCTCTATTAAAAACACTTGCCAATTTATCAGTCAATTCTTTCTTAGCACCTGTTGTCAATTTACCCTGCTCATATAACATAACAGCTTTTTTATAACACTCTGTTGTCACAGCAACATATTCAGCACTCCTCTTTCTGCCTTCTATCTTAAATGCATCTATGCCTACTTTTATCAGTTTATCAATAAATGGCATTGAACACAGATCCTTAGGAGACATCACATAATTAGTACCTAACACTAATTCTGTCCCACGTTCTTTATTGGAAATATCATATTCATACCTACATGGCTGTAAACACTCGCCCCTATTAGCACTTTTTCCATATAAATGATGACTTAGAAAACATCTTCCGCTAACAGAAACACACATTGCGCCATGAACAAATGTTTCTACCTCTATTCCAGTCTTTTTTATCTCCTTTATTTGCTCAAGAGAACATTCGCGTGCAGGAACTATTCTCCTGACACCAATATCCTTGTAATATTTTGCACTAGCTGGGTTTGATACAGATGCCTGTGTTGACAAACATACATCTAATCCAGCATCCAAAGCTTTGCGAAGAACTGCCATATCCCAGCAAATTATCATATCAACCTTAGCTTTTTTAGCAGCCCTAAGAATTGCATCTACTTTTTTCAACTCATTCCCAAAAACAATTGAGTTTAGTGTTAGATGTGTTTTTATATCATGAGAAAATCCATCAGGATTTTTACTATTTTTATTATAACTAGCCTGCGAGCTATTTACATTATGACAATATTTTACAACCTTTTCCAGTTCACTCAAAGAAAAATTTCTAGCAGCAGCCCTCATATTAAGTTCATTTAACCCAAAATAAACAACATCTGCACCAGCAGCAACAGCTGCTCTTAGCATTGTCCAATCTCCTGCAGGTGCAACTATTTCAGGCATTTTCTTAATATTCATATAAAATACTGGGATACAACACATAAGAAATAAGCTTAAATATTTGCTAGCACATAATACACATAGGTGGTAAAATGGTAAACATGACACTGTCAATACCAGAAAATTTACATAAAGAAATGTTAGCACATCCAGAACTTAAATGGAGTGATGTAGCAAGACAGGCATTTGAAAAAAAAATAAAAGAACTACATTGGATGGATATCGTATTAGAAAAAAGCAAACTAACTGAAAATGATGCAGAAAAAATAGGTCATAAAATCAAACATGAGATAAGAAAAAGGTTTTCATGATGAGATTAATTGTAGATACAAATAGAATCATCGCTGCACTAATAAAAGATTCTCTAGCTAGAAGAATTATAACTCATATTAATACTGATCTACTGACAATATCATTCTCTGATAAAGAAGTAGAGAAATACCGCGCATATATCATTGAAAAAGCTTCTATCGACAGTGATGAATTTGATAGAATATTTGAGACTATTAGAGACAGATTCATAATAATAAATGATACTGTAATAATGACAAAAATAAACGAAGCTGGAAAAATAATGGATAATATAGATCCCGATGATACTCCATTCATCGCAGCAGCACTTGCAACAAATTCTGATATTTGGTCAGATGATAATCATTTTCAAAAGCAAAAATCAATAAGGATATGGACTACAAAAGATCTAGAAAAGTTTGTGTAATGGAAATAATTAACATTTAGATAGTATCTATTCTTAATTTTTCATTTTTTGCAATTATCTCTGGATGTTCCATGCGATATAAATCATCTGCCTCAACTGTCATTAACCAAACCTCTTCATTAAAACCATGATGTCTTAATATCACAGCTCCATCTTCTTCAGAAATCTTAGCACCATTATATAATTCAGGCTCATCTTCTGCTGTAGGAATTTTTTCTCTATAACAAAATATATGCCCAACAACCTCTCTATCTCCATCTAAACAATGACAATATCTATCAAATGGAACTCTAATATCTATTCCATATTCCTGCATTGTTCTTAGTAGCTGCTCAGCTGCTATCTTTAACTCCATATTATCATCAAATACTAAACCAGAAATCTTCTTAAATAGATATTTTGACTGATTGTGAAACAATCAGTTATTTTTATTATGAGAAAATTCATCAGGATTTCTACTATTTGATAAAATCAAACAGGCCTTGATATTCCCCATTTACCAAGAGCTTGGTGCATTCCTCTCTTTCATATCTTTTCTATAATCACTTTCTTATCTGTTGTCACTTTTAGAGATACTTCATCACCTTCATTAAGAAAATCAATTTCCTTGGGTATAGTTATCACTATACTAGAAGAAGCTGTAGAAGGTCTCCATATCTTTCGTTTTGTTTTTAATATCACATCCATATTTCTATTTTGATAAAAACTTTATATAGATGTGAATCTATATCAATATAGATTGTGATATATATGAACACACAAGACATTATATTAAAATTCAATCATCTACGAGAGATATATGGAAATCTTCTTATAAAGCTAATCAAAGACAAGATTTCATATGAGGAATGGCATAAATCTATAGCAGACACCTTTACTGACAACGAATTATCATTTCTTTTTGGCCTGAATATTCAAAAATACACAACTCCATGCACCATAGACTTAGTACATGGATCTAGATTTGAAATAAAAGAAGACTCTTCAAGATTGATAATATCATCACACAAAGCAGGTTTGATTACATGGATTTGTACAGACGGCTATATGGAAATCTCAAAAAGAGGATATTATATTCAAATAAAAGATTCTGATAGCAGTTTCCTACCATATCTAAGAAAACTTATTATATCTATATATGGTCAGACAAAAATAAGTTTTAGAAAAATAAAAAATAAGAATTGCTATCAAGCTACTATTTGCTCAAAGAAAATTGTTTCTGACCTCATAACCTACATACCTCTATCCAAAAGCAAGAATTGGACAATACCAGTAGAAATTCTCGATGAAAAAGGAATGATTGAAACACTAAGAATACTTGTTCAAACAGAAGGAAGTGTTTTTGTTAGCAACCGAACACGGGCCATTGAAATCACACTAGCCAATTTTAATGTACTCATACAAGCAAAATATTTATTCAGGATATTCAGTATTCCAACAACTGATATCAGAGAGGATGTTTCAGGAGGATGGAAAAGATATAAATTAGCTATATTAAGAAGAGATAATATTTTACGATTTAGAGATATAATTGGTCTTGTACCTGAGACAAAAAAATTCCAAAAACTCGAAAAAATACTAAAAGAATATAAAAGCTATCATCATTTAGATTGTGACAAAAAAATACTACAATTATTAAAAGACCACCCTCTTATTACTACTCTTAATATAGAACAATCATTAAATTTTCATAAAACAACTATCCCAAAAAGTTTAAAAAGATTGGAAAAGATTGGAAAAATTGCATTTAAAAAACACGGTGATTCAAAAAAATTTTGGTATATTAAACCCTAACAACCCCACTGTTTAATAGCTATTTCCAGCTCTTTATGATTCTGTGCATATTCTTTCAATGAAATCCCTTCCATTGTTGCATTAACAGCCTGTCTCATTGCTTTTGCTCCTGCTTCTGCTCCCATTGAATGTCCCCACAATCCTCCACCACAATTTACTATAATATCATTTCCTAGTATTTTGATTATTTTTGGTATCAATCCTGGATATACCCCACCAGATGCTATTGGTATTGTTTTCTTCAGACCATACCATTCTGATCTAAGAAAATTATCAATTTCTACGATCTCTCTCTCGTCACCTTTCATTTTTCCTACAACAGCACCAGTATGCAAACCTGTTACACCAACAAGTCTTGAAAGTTTAGCTATAACTTTCATAGATATCCCATGTTTTGGGTTATGAGTAAATGCTCCATGAGAAGCACGATGAGCATGTATTATCATCTTAAAATTTTGATTTCTGATGGTCTGCAAACCAGACCAGCCTGCAGTTAGAATATCTATCATTATACATTTACCACCATGATCTTTTACAAATTCTGCCCTTTTCAGCATATCATCAGTAGAAGCTGTTATATTCGCTGCATACACAACCTGTCTACCCTGCTCACTTTTTATTCTATCAACCACACCAAGAACTTTAATTACTCTGTCTTCAAATTTATTGAACCGCATCGAAGCCAGATTCTCATCATCCTTTGTATAATCTATTCCATTAGAATATACTTTATACGCAAGCTTTGCCATTTCATCTGGCCGCAACCCTAGTTTTGGTTTATATATCGTACCTACCAAAGGTCTTTTCTTAACTCCTGTCATCTTTCTTAGGTCATTCAATCCAACATTCGGTCCTCTAAAAGATTTTACATACTTTTTAGGAAATGAGATATCATTTAGTCTAAGATTTTTAACTATTTTCATACCAAACACATTTCCAGCAACTGAAGATAATAATTGTGGAACATTTCCTGGTTCAAATAAATCAAGTGGATATGCAATCTTAACAATATTCTTCTTAATAGAAAAAACTTTAGCCCCTAGTTGTTTTCTTGTTCCAGGAACATCTACCCATGTTCCTATACTAGATTCACCAGCAATATTCTCAGCAGCCACCCTGGCACTGACACCAGCAGCTGGCTCAAAATAAAACTCACAAACAATATCATTTCCAGGCCTATAACCCAATTGTATATATCCCATATTAAGAATTAGCTTTCCTAGTTTATATTATTATTTTGACTGAATCATGAAAGGATTCAGTTATTTGTATTAATGACTAAGTCCTGATAGACTTAGCTAAATTTATATGTAACTAGAATTGAAATGATTCAGCTATTTATATCATCTAAAAAAATCTCCTGGTTTTGCATTCTTTGAAATTTGTCTATGCCAATCCATTCTAACATAACCAGCCATTCCATGAAATCCATGCACAATATTATCCCAGATTTCTTCCATATAATATGCATATACTATTCCCGTATTCAAAATAGTATTTTTGATAAACAATCTATCATCATTGATAAACACAGAACGTACTCTATCAATATGTCTGTATTTTATCTGTCTTAATTTATTATCTCTGTATTCAAAAACATCTCCAGACAATTTTACTAGTTTTATTTCAACATAATCATTGGTTTTTTTCATCTCTTTAAATTCTCCTTTCATTGAAAGCTTGCCACACAGATCATAATAAAAACCTGTTTTTTCATCCACAACCACAGACACATTTTTTGGAACAATAATAGATACAGGCATATAATATATACCATCCTTTTCACCAGGATAT
Source organism: Candidatus Aenigmatarchaeota archaeon (assembly GCA_043800495.1). Lineage (GTDB taxonomy): Archaea > Aenigmatarchaeota > Aenigmatarchaeia > GW2011-AR5 > JACRAC01 > JACRAC01. Next base: position 7,094 of record JAZDMZ010000122.1, on the reverse strand, counting down.
GTTCCCTCAATAATTGCATTTACCAAACCATATCTCAGACATCTCTCATCACCAGAACTGAATCCAATTGATTTCATTGCTTTCATGAATTTTGAATTTTCACTCATAATAAATCACATAAAAACTGCCAGAAGAGATCTCTGCTTAACATCTCCTGTAAAATGAAATGCATGAAAACCATTTGAATACATGAATCCTAATGGACCTATTCCTTCTAATGCATCTGGAAAATATACAAGAATTGGCTCTCCTCTTTGATTCGTTATTCCACATCTAATCCACCTATTCAATTCAGATAAATATGTTGTATCACTTGCATCAGTTATACCATGTCTAATCATTGCTAATTCTTCGCCATCATAACCACCATGATGATTATTATATGCACCTATCCAAGGAACGGTTCTGTCATTTCCTGTGTATATTGCTGAACCAACAACTTTTGGGTCGATAAGATATCTAACCATTAATTCTTCCGTATTTATTCCTTCATGCTCCAAAATCTCTCTGATATAATCACCCAATTTTTCTCCAGCTATTGGTAATTTATATCGAAGAACCGGCATTTCTGCAGATCGTAATTCAGCATATTTTAAACATATTTCTTTGAGTTCAGAAAGTGCAGATTCAGCATCCATTTTTTTCAATTCTTGTGAAAATTCTTTATCAACCCAACCCTTTTTCTCATATAATCCAACTAACCAATTTCTTTTTGTATCCTGTGGATCTTTTGCCGCTTCCACTAATCTAGGAACCTGATATATTAACGAACTTCGATCATGCGAATTAACAGAATCTACCAATCGTCTAATTCTCATTTCTACAGGATCATTTGGATTAGTTGGTTTATTCAAATATTTTCCATAGTGATCAGAATCATCAGACAAATCATACCCGTTTGATATATCACGATATTTCATAATATCCCCTAATTCATCAGCCAGACCATCAGATTTCTTGTATAGAAAGCAGAACCAGCTGATTCTATGATAACAGTATTAACACCTGGCTTTACATCATTCTGTGTAAAGTATTCAATATAATTCTGATTAGCCAAATTAAGAGGTCTTGATAATACAACATTTCCTTCAGCATTTCTTATCTTCAAAACCATGTTACCTGTTCTTGAAATCTTTGAAACATCAAATGTTATCTTTCCAGGCTTTGTTTTCAATGAATCATAATATGTCTTATTCAAAAAGAAATTCAGTTCCACTGTACCCATTTCTCTATTTTCCATGTTTTTTACAACATCCATTCTTCCTCTAAATGAAGAACCATCCCATGCATCTATGACAACCTTGTTTGTATCTTCTAGATATGATTTATCAAGACTAATTGTCTCTTCCTGTCTTACTGTTCTCTCAAGAACAATTTTATCATTAACCCTTACCCGTAATTTTCCAGAATAACTGGTAAAGTATAATTTTAGATCAACACCAGTAACATTTGCCTCTGCATCAAAATCAGAAGTCCATATCTTTTCATCAAGAAGGTCTGCATCAACCTGTATATAATAAACACTAGGTGCCCATATTTTCCAGCCAGAACTTGTGGTTTTTATCTCAACAGTTCCATCATTATCCAATGGAAGAACATATTGTCCAAGATCCAATTCCTTATCAAGAACAACCTCTTTGCTTTGGCCATCATTTGTCATAACAACAAGATTACCATATCCATTTGTAGACATCACATCCAGTGTCAAATCCTTTACATATCCATTTAATTTTATAGAATTATCTCCAAACAATACACCATTAAATACATCATCCCTAACAACCATTTTTTCAGAAGTTGTACTTACATCAAATGTTCCCTTTGACTCTATAACACTAGTATATTTATCTAAACTACCCACTAGCATAGATCTGCCAGTATCAGAAGAAACAAGACTATAACCATAATATGGCATTGTGTTTCCAGCTCTATATGAACTAGATCCATATGGACTGTAATAGAAATTTGAATTAAATATAATGACTCCTGCTGTTATGATTAACAATCCTATGACTAACCATACCACAAATTCATTTCCAGCATATCCCATTTTCACACCTTATCATAACCAAGTCTGAAAGACTTGACTATTTGTATCATATCTGATTCTAAAAAATCAGTCATTTGTATTTTCACTAAGTTCAGAAAAACTTAGCTATTAACACTCTACTGTTTAGACCGCTTCTGTTTAACCAGACTTCGCAGCATCCGGCTATTCCAATTCTTAATCAGAATTGGTGATTGCAAATCATTGTTCACTTCAGAGTAGTATAAGCCTAAAGCTTTAAATAGCTTTCTAGGACAGATTATTTAAATATACCATAGTTTGGCGACTGATATGATAAAAACAATTGCTGCAAATACTGACGGAACATTACTGATGGATGTGATGACACAGGATTATTTTAGACATAGATATGCTGAACAATATGGATTAGATGCACTTACATCATTTTCAAAGGGAAATGCTAAAGACAGAGAAAGATGTAGTATTCTGAAAAAAGAATTAAAAGCATCTGGCGAAATACAGGAAGCTCCTATGCCAAATGCAGAATTACTAATCAACCATCTAAAAGAAAAAGGATTTGCATTTGTTATATATGCAGGAGCACCTGTTGAAAGTTCATTAAAAAAATATGCTGATATTGGAATTGCTATAAATGGTGCATATACTGCACAGGGAATGAACAGAAACAATCCAGAAGTTTTCAGAAATATAAGAGAATTGATGTTAAAAAATGGTTTTGATCCAATCGCATATCTAACACATGTTCCTGACAATGCAAAAGCATCTGCAACAGCATGGGGCAAAGGATTGTTGTCTGAACCAATAAAAGAATCAGATGATAGAATTTATCAATTTGACTGGAACATATTATCAATTGATGAAATAGAGAAGATTATCGCATTTCTAAAGAAATAAATCACAGATTTATAGCTTTGTTTACAAGAATTAGAATGCCATATCATATTTCAGACATCATAAAACACCTACCTGCCTATGTTCCGATGAGAACGCCAACAGGCTGTGGGACAAAATTACTAGCCTAACCAGTATAAATTATGCCACACACCTCTGAGTTTGTCAGCTGTATCAATTCTATCAGGTCTTTTCTGTCCCAGTTTCCAGCCAGTTCTTTTCTTATCTTCGGAGATGCCACTTTCTGACTGATTTCTCTGATAGTATTCTTTCAAATAATCTTTTGTGCAATGCGCAAAACTATCCATCATTCTCTTCCATTCCCAAGAACCCTTTATTGTTGCATTCTTTTTAGGAATTAGGTAGAGAGTTACTTTACCAAAATTCTTTTGGCAAAGTTCTACATATTCTTGAGCACTGAAGTATTTATCAAGACGCAAAGTTTTAACTTTTAGACCAGTATCTTTTGCCATAGCGATTGCATTAAAAAATGCGTCTTGCTCACTTTTGAAACTTGTTCCATAAGCTATATACATTCTTGTTTTAATGTCCATTAGAGAAAACGAATAAATGAATTGAAGTTTTTTACTTTCTTTATGCTTGCGTTCTTTCTTTTCATCAGATTTTTGTTTATTGTTTTCTTTTGCCTTATCTTTGAGTTTCTGAGCATATGAAGAATAATGTTGTTTGATTGTAAGTGTGTATCCAGTTCCGTCACCACTGCAATCTGCTTCTTCAATTCCTTTCTTTTTCAAAATGAGAATATGCATATTGTGTAATACAAGAATAACCTGTTCATCTGAGTATAAACGCTCAATTGTCTTGTAGCTTACTGAAATATCAGTAAGCCATTGAAAAAGTATGTTCATGAAAGACATATTGCGGTTGCTTTTTCCAAGCAAATTTTTGAGAAGCAATATCAACACTTTTTGATTCAGTGTCGTTAAAGATTTTGATCCTCTTGAATCACCTCTAACAATTTTTATTGAGTTTACAGCATCATCTACAAGTGGTTTTAATTCATTGAATGCTATTTTCAATCTTTTGGCAACTCTTTGTTCATAAGTTCTCCAATCCCTTGCTTTATTTGGATTCTCTAATTTGTATTCTTTGATGATGTTGCCTAGAACTTTTACAGTATCTCGAACTTCTTTTGTTGTGATTTTCATATTTCAATAACTGTATTCAACCTTTATATAGATATCTATAGATATCTATTACATAAATAAATGGTTGAAATCAAATAATTAATTAGAGGTTTTATTATAATGGTTAGAAAATTAGAAATTAAGAAAAATAATTTGATGCTAAAAGATAGTAAGATAGATGGATTCTTTGAACGGGTAGTAACACCATTTGGCACATCTGCTAAGGCAGATATTCCTAGGAAATATCTTAAGAAAAGAGTTTACATAATAGTTACAAAAGACTCTGTAAACGAATAATCAGCTATTTCTGTCCCACAGCCACGCCAACAGATGCATATATAGAGGCTTTACGTACTCTACCATTCATAGCAAAGAGATTTATTACAGCTGGTGGTGATTCAGCTATATTTGAACTAGAATACGGTATTCTCAAACTTTCTGACCTGTGTTATCCATACCAAAGACCATTTGATTTACCAATAATTAAAGAGGGAAGATTTGATGTAAAAAATGAGCAACCTGCACACTACATCATACAACCAAAAGCTCTTGTAAATGTATCTGATAAAGATGTTAAAAGAGCTATAAAATTTATTGAAACAGCTGGTTTCAGGGTTATTGATCCTGAAAAAGACAATTTTGGGTATTATAATAAAAGAGTATTTCTTATAGATCCTTTTGCAGCAGAAATCAGCAATTTATAGCTTTATTTTAATAAGTAATCTACTGTTTATTGTAAAGAAACAGCTAAAATAACTGATTTGAAAAAATCAGTTATTTACACAAAATCATGCGGAGGTAGCCAAGTCTGGTCAAAGGCGCAAGGTTCATCTTACTTGAGTTCTGAAGAAAGATGATGGCGATACTCAAGATCTTGTCGATTAGTTCGTTCGGCGGTTCGAATCCGCCCTTCCGCATTTTTATTATAACCAAATTTATATAGACTTGGTTATTTGTCAACTGATTTTAATATAAATCAAAACACTAATTTCTTAGGTGTTTACATGAAAGGATCAGAAGACCTAATCTGGATGTTTTTAGCTGCATTCATAGCAGTTGTCATAACCACAATACTTATAGTAGTCTTTATGAGACCGGTTTCAGGAATGATAAACGAAGCCTCAAAAATGCAATCCAAATTTCTATCATATCAAATAGCAGGCACAATAAGCCTTCAGCAATCTTCAGATGATTATATTTCCACTGAATTAAATCTTCCAAGAAGCTCTGTAATAGTAAATATTACAAAATATTCAGTACATGTTGAATTTGACAAAAGCAATCAATATACATACTATTTCACAGAATTCAAGCCCTTTAGAACAAAAATATTATTAGCAGACTACATATCAAAGAACGGAGAAAAAGTCGAATACATAGAAGTAAGTGCAGAAAAATACAAATCAATAATAATGGAAAAAGTCAATGATGAAATCAGAATAAGAGCTAATCCTAGATACCCATATTTGACGTAGTTTTTAGTCACTAGGTACATAGTCTTAATTCTAGAGGTAAATTATGGTTTTTGCAAACCTTTATATTCTCATGATGACTAATATTGTCATCATGAGCTTCATACGTAGAGTCAAAGTTGGAAAATACACTTATTTACGTGAGGTTAGAAGTGTATGGGAAAATGGCAGGACAAAGCAAAAATTTGTCAGGCATGTAGGCAAAGAAATAGATGGAAAGAAAAAATTAAATGGTTCTATTGAAAATTCAGAAATCACTAATGTTAAAATATATGGACCTCTTTTGGTACTCAATGAAATTGCAAAAGAAATTGGTCTGCATGATATTCTTGGCAATTATTCTAATGAAATTTTAAGTATGGTTTATTCTCATTGTATAGATCCAAAGAGTCTTAATAAAATGGAGGAATGGTTTACTAAAACTGAATTAAATCATATACTCAAACTAGAAAAACTTACTGAACGTAGATTGTCCGATTCTCTTGACAATATAAATATTGATAAAAGAATCGAATATTTCCAACAGAAAATTTTCACAGCTTTGAAGAATAAATACAAAGTAAATACGGACATTTTTTTCTATGATGTTACAAATGTATATTTCTTTGGAACACATTGTAAAATTGCAAAAAGAGGAAAAAACAAATCTGGTGGGTTTAAGAGGCAAGTCCAAATTGGTCTTGCTGTTACAAATAATGGTATTCCTATTCTTCATAAAACTTTTGCAGGTGATGTTTTTGATTCCAGAACATTATTTGACATCATGGAAAATCTGAAATCTTTTGGCTTAGAAAAATTGTTTTTGGTTTGGGACAGAGGTATAACATCAAAAATAAACATTTCAGACGCTAAAAAACTGGGTTTTGAAGTAGTTTGCGGAGTTCCTATGAAACAAAACATAGCTAAAATGTTTGATGAATTTATAAAAGGTGAAGATTTCATAATGCACAAAAACAGAATTCAATTAAAGAATTGCGCATACTATGCAATTAAGAAAAAATACAAATTTGACAATGTTCAAGGATACATATACATATGTTTGAACAGAAAAAAACAAATTGAAGATCAAGAAGACAGATTAAAGAAAATTCATGAAGCAAAAGAACTGCTTAAAAAAGGCAGAGTTATGGACAAATCACTTTCAAAATATTTTGAAAAGAATGGTGAAATTCTTAGAAAAATTGTTCAAGAAGAAGAAAAACATGATGGAATCTCTATACTTTTCTGCACAGAAAACCTGTCTGCTGAAAATGTAATCAAGAGATATTTCGATAAAGATACTGTAGAAAAAGCGTTTGCTTGCATCAAGGGTGTAATTAAGCTGAGACCTGTCAGAAAATGGTTGGAAGAAAGAGTCATAGCACATATATTTATTTGTCATTTATCTTATCTTCTCCTTTCAATAATGGAATATAAATTTAATAAGAAAAATATTCCATTCAGCTCGATAGAAGCATTAGAAATATTAGAAACTATGTACAAAATATATATCTATGATCCTAAAACAAAAAATAGTTTCATTAAAATTGTAAATCTAACAGAAAAGCAAACATC
>JAZDMZ010000062.1:0-4145 GCA_043800495.1 Candidatus Aenigmatarchaeota archaeon | reverse complement strand
GGAATACCACGATAAGTTGCAAGTTGGAAACCAGCACGAGTTCCAGGATAGGTTCTCTCATCTCCAACACCAACAATATAATCAGTTACATCTACAAATCTCTGTTGAGCTTGCAAAAGTTGATTAAATTTATCGTATTGATCCAAACCAGTCATCATCAATTTTGGCTCACCGCCATTTGTTCTGATTGTTTGAATGCCTGTATCCACAAGATTGGTTGTCAAAGCTCTACCAACACCAGCATTATATGCAGCACCACCAGCAGCAGCATAAGTTCCAGCAGTTCTGGTTGTTAAACTATACGCATCAACCAAAGTATGACCAGCAGTATCACCACCAACAGTTACAGAATCATCCATACAAATATCATCAATAGAAGTTATACCATTTCTTGATTTTACGTACACAGTTTGACCATTCACACCAGTAATACCAACAGCAGATATAATACCTGTTGAAGTATCAACAGCAGTTATTGTTGAAGCAACAGTATCAGCACCACCAGCACTTGAAGCAATAGTATCACCGATTTTAAAATGACCAGCTAATGCCCAAGCAGCAGCAGCACCACCTATAATAGCATGATCTGCATCGGCACCACCTGAAGCAAGATATGCAGAACCAGCTGTTAACTCTTGATTGATCTCTTTTACATGATCTCTAGAAGTAGCTTCTTGTTCCACCGCAAATTGATTCCCAATGCCACCTTCAAGAGCAGAAACAGCCTGAGCTTTCAAACTCACACCAAATACTGATACAATATTCTTCGGATAAGAATATACACCAACATAAGCAGAAGTATCAATTGTTGGAAGAGTTCCAGTTTCAGACACAGGTCGTGATCTTCCACTTCCTCTATCAGTCCTCAAACGCCAACCAACAGTTGGACCCCAATCAACCTTTTTGAAAGCATTAAAAGTCACAGCTTTGTTATTCAGAGCATCCCAAACCTTTTTTCCATAGGTATATTGGAATGTATCTGCCATAACAAGACTGCCTGACTTCTTTAGAAAATCAGGACCAAAGACATATCCACTCATAGGACCACTTGTTCTACCACCCATACCTCTTTGTGCCTGAGCTAACCATTCACCTAAATTTAAATCAGACATATTATAATATATTCATCCTCCTATTTGTTTTAATCACATCTACCGACTAAAAGGATTTAATTGTCCAGTAGATTCTCGAAGCCTTCCCAATTCTGCCCATGATTTCTTTGACATGGTGTCAACAACTTTGTTAGCTTCCTCTATTTTTTCATCCGCACTTTTTCTGATGTCAGTAGTTTCATATTGATCCAATCCAAACTTTACAACATCAGGACGAGTCGGAGTAAATCCCATCTTTCTTAGCAATTTAGAAGCTTCCTCTTGAACAATTGGCTTCATTGATTTCTTTAAATCTGTAATAACTTCTTTAGACAAATTACTATTATTCTTCATCAACGCAGATTTGATATCCTTCAAAAGAGATTTCAATTCATCAATGTCATTTCCAGATTCGTCCTCATCTTCATCTTCATCGGAATCCTCCTCTTCATCAGGACTTTCCTCTTTATCAGTATCTTCAAGATCTTCCAAATTCTCATCATCCTCTTCTTTTAAAAGAGTCGGACCTTTTGCATTCAATTCTTGATCTGGATTTTCTTGAGTTTCATCACCAGCACTAATTGATTTTGCAATTCCTTTTCCAGGAGCAAATCCTCCAGACATATCTCCACCTTTAATAGGTTTTTGATCTTCTGCGGTTTTTGGAGGAGTTTGAACCTTCGCTCTTTCCTGCACACTATCCTGCTTTTCCAAATACGAACCGATGTCTTTTAGAACATCTAACATTTCTACCCATAATTTGCTATCATTCATATTTTTGTTTCTATCTACCTCCTGTTATTTTTTTTTCGCGAAATAAAAAAAATCCAAAATGGGATTAATATTTTATTTCCACACTTTGGATTTAGTATAATACAGAATATCCAACTTCTAAAATTTTTTCTTTTTTCTTCTTCTGTCCTTAATAACTTGATACAATCCACTAACATTTATATACCAAATAAATGCTGCTGGAAAAAGAATTACTGGAACAATTATCATAATCACTATAACATATTCTAACATTTTTTCCACCTCCTTTTTTATATACATATATAATAAATACAAAAAAGAGAAAAAAGAAACGTATTTTCCACTCTCTTTTATGGATTTTTCTACCTATTTTTGAATGCAAAAAAGCCACTATTGATATTATCGCAAGTGGCTTTATTTTAAAAAAAATTATTCTTATTTTCTAATTATCTATATTCTCTTTCAACTCCTGCATACATTCTGGACATTGGTAGCGAATCTTATAATAAGTTTTTGTCCATTCCTGTTCTGCTTCTGACCACGAAAACGGATTATGGTATAAGTGTTCAGTACATTTTCCAAATAGCCATTCAATCAGAGTTTTGGTATAGGCTTCACCACCTTCTTGAAATGCTAAGAAACTAAGTTGATTAGTCCATGTCATATTTACCTTTGGCTTATAAGGATTTTCAGGCATCCACTCTGGTTTACTCTTAACTCTCTCTACCATCTTTTCTGCTTCTGTAAAGTAATCTTCTGTTTCTGCATCATAAGTTTTCATTTTACACCTCTATATTAAACTCCTTACATAATTTCTCCCAATGTCTTTGACACCATCTAGTACCTACAATATAAGGAGAATTGCAGCCACATGGTTTATCAAGATACTCCAACATCTTCTTTTGGGCTGCATGGACTATATCGTTATCCATGGCTAGTCTCCGATTAGGTATATCTAATCCAGAATACTTTAGTATGCTATCAGTAATGACATACTGCATTTCTTCTTCTGACAACTCATAAGGTTTGTTCATTTCATCACCTCCAACAAGTATTCTTTTACTATTTTCCTTGCCTTGAAATATGAATCATCTGGGAGTATTCCTTTCATAATTATCTATTGCCCACGCACCTTCAAAAAGACATACTTTAGCAAGTTCATTGTCTGTCAGTAACAAATCTTTGTTCATTTTATCCCCCATTTCTTTTTGATTGTTTCCGCATGAGAAGGCATATGGATTATGCAATCTTCCTTAACTAAATCTTCCCAGCATTTCTGCCGTGTCTCAGCCTCTATCTGAGAACGACATTCGGGAGGGCAACATCTATTTTGCCATATAGGTTCTTGCAATCCTTCGAGTATCTTATCTGTGTTACTATTTAAGAAACTCATATTCTTATCCTCCAATTTAATTTCTCTCCTTTTTTTGCCATTGTTTTATTCTTTCTGGAATCATTGAATCAATATATTTATCAATTATTTCTACTGGAATTATACATTTTGCACCATCTTCATAGTAACAATCATCTAACAAACATTCACAACAATGAGTACAATTTACTGGACAATGATATGGTCTTGTTACATCCCAATTAAATTTTTCTACCACATTTCCTTTTCTAGTCAAGTTTTCCAATCCTTTTTATCAATTCATTTAATTCTATTGGTGTATAATTTATATTTTCTACAGATACATTTATCCTCCTATTCTTTCCCACCAATGGTGTTTTGTTATGTTTGTGTCCATGGACAATCCAACTCTTTTCATCCAAATACATTCCTTCAAAATCTTTTGGATTGTGGATTAAAAAGAATTTATGATGTGGAGTTCTGAAATACCATGAATATGCAATATTCTTTTGCCCTGAATCATGTGAACCTTTCAACAAAATTATATTTCCACTAAGTTGACTCAGGAAAAAATCTATACTTCTTTTGTGCCGACCAAGAGAAATATCTCCTAGATGAAATACAGTGTCTTCTTTTTGTACTGCAGAATTCCAATTGTTGATAATAGTCTGATTCATTTCTTTCACATTTGTAAATGGTCTATCACAATATTCAATTATTTTTTCATGGTCAAAATGTGTATCAGAAATAAAAAAATATTTAGACATTATTTTTTTCCTCCATTAAATCTATCCATGATGATTCTTTTTTGCAATAAATCCTGCAAAGTAATATTTAAACTTTCATGATTCTCTATGCTGTCTGAATAAACTATTTCTTCTATACATCCCAACAAATATTGATAAATTGCTTTGCAAATATACTCATCATAATTCACATAGACAGAATTA
>JAZDMZ010000059.1:0-7490 GCA_043800495.1 Candidatus Aenigmatarchaeota archaeon | reverse complement strand
GGACAAACTATCATATTCTAATTAGTTTTGTCCATTACTATAATTAACCATAAGCTTTATTAACTATACATTTTCATATATTATATCTATCCATATATATAGTTTTTTATGGTGTAAAAGTAGAAAAGTATATATATTAAGTACCGTATATATGTTTATGACTCAAGAAAGAACAAATAACGAAAAAGAAATAAGATCTTTGAAAGTAACGAAAGAAGTCTGGAAATCACTACAAGAAATGAAACTAAAAGGAGACTACAAAACCCTAAATGACGTAATAGAAGAACTAATAAAACACAAAACTCAAAAACATGCTATTGAATAACATTAGATTGAGAAAACAGACCCTCTCAGAGCATAGTTTTAATCTTCTTCATAAACAACTGCTTGAATTCAGGATCTTCTAAGAGCTTATCCATGAGCTGATCAGCTTGTTTACGTTCTAGGCTTTCTTTGATTATGTCATTCTTTGTCTGGTCATCCATTACCATGCCACATTTATAGCAGAATTTATTAATTACCTGATTTATCTCCTGACATCTAGGACATGTCTTGAGTTTTAGGACATTTTCATCAGCTTCTTTTATTCTTTTTTCATCCATTTCTAATCAGCTCATAGTAATTCTCAATACCATGCAGAATTATATTCTTTTTCATAGCTTCTTTGATAACACTGAATTCTTTTGATAACATGTCTTTTCTAAAATCATCTTCAGTAAAAACCTGATAATGAATTGAAAGAGGGATAAGACGTATTGCTTTACTGACCATATTTTCCATGCTCTCGTGCGGTATAATGAACATCAGATCAATATCAGAATGTTTTGTTTGGCTCCTTTTGGCATATGATCCAAATAAAAGAAGAATGAAATTTACACTACCTAGATGCTCTTTTATCATATGAAGCATTGTGTCCATATCTTTGCTTTTAAGAATCTCTTTTCTTCTTTCAAATTCAGCTTCAAATATCAAAGGATGTGGTTCATTAACAAGCCTGCAGCTAACAGCTGATCCAAATTTCTTCAATATAACCAGCTCTTTTTTCTCCAATCTCCTGATAATATCATGAACATTCTTATAATCCATCTTGGTCTGTTTAGCTAGCTGACTAATGTTCAACATCTCCTCAGTATTCTCAATCAGAACTTTTATAACATCCTTCTCTCTCTTTTATCCATTTTAAAAACCCTATGATATTTTATTGGTTTTTGAAATCTAAGCATTCCAATCTTTGTCATGCTTACGATGGTATAATCACCATAACACTATGGTGATACTAACATATTTAAAAATATATTTCCTAGAAAAGCCCCCGGAGAACCATCTGGAATTTCCTGAACAAGATGTTTTATCCATCCAATAGGTTCGCCTAACTTGAATTTGCATTTCCTGCACTTTTCAGGCTTTAGTGAAATTGTTTCATCAGATTTTTGATGCTCTAATTTACGCGTTCCACCTGGTGCTCCTTTTGGCTTGCCAACAGGATTTCCGGTTTTCTCGCGTTTAGGATAATTATTGATTCTCATGGAAGGAGGAGTATGAGCATTCTCATATTTAGCCAAACGAGCTTCAAGTTCATGTACATATTTCAGAAGTTTTTCAAATTCCTCTTTTGAAACACAATTTTCGTGCATCCAAATATTTGTTTTTAAGAATTAATCAAGATTGTGGCGTTGAGCTAACTAGTTACAAAAAACTTCTTATATCATATTGTTCTTAAAATATACATGGAAAAGAAAACAAAAGATAAGATTGATAAGCGATTAGAAGTATTGCCTAAACATCATATAGATAGTTGTATCTTCTTAGAATCTCATGACAAAGAAGAAACTAGACAATGTATAAGATATCTAAATAAAGTAGGATATAATTATAGAGGAGTTGTACCATTTCCTGTATTAAGTGAGATGTTTTTTATAGCTCTTCATTTAGATAATTATGACAAAAGAATCAAATTTATAGACTTGTTTAAAGATACTTTGGAAGCTCAAAGGATAGAAATTAGCAGACCTATGCAATTCGAAAAAACTTCATTAGAAATAAAAAAATTAGATTCTTTCTTAGAACATGATATAACAGATAGACATGTCTTAGCTTCTGCTATAGAAGATAAAGCCTATATACTAGTAACAACTGATAAAAAGCTAATTAAAAATTCTGTATTAGAAAAAAGATTCAACATCAATATAAGACATCCAAAAGACTTACTTTAATTTATGTAAAAATCTATGAATAGCTCTAGCTTCTGCAAACACACCTAACCGTCTAAGTTCAAGTCTCATTTTCATAAGTTTCTTTTGGGTCTCGGACATAACATCACTTTTCTTTCTATGAATCTCTCTATACATACATATATACATAATATATATATACTACTACTATGCTATCAAAAGACCCTTATAATTATAACTAAAAAGCCTGTCTCAGAGCATAGTCTTGATCTTCTTCATAAACAACTGCTTAAACTCAGGATCTTCCAAGAGCTTATCCATGAGCTGATCAGCTTCTTTACGTTCCAGACTTTCCTTGATTATGTCATTCTTTGTCTGGTCATCCATTACCATACCACATTTATAACAGAACTTATTAGTCACCTAATTTATCTCCTGACATCTAGGACATGTCTTTGGCTTAAGAATAGTTTCTTCTTTTTTGCCATTATTAGTATCAATTCCATGTATTCTAAGTAAAGCATTGTCAACATCTCTGCCACTCAAATGAACATAAACAGATGCCATTTCACTAGATTGTCTCCAACCAAAAAACTCTTTCATCTGTGCTTCTGTAAGATGGTTTGCCAAATATGTGGCACGACTATGTCTAAAATTATGAGGGTTCACTTTCTTCTTTATTTTGGCTCTCTTCTTTAGTCTTTCTAGAATTTGTACAAATGTAGCATACTTTAATTGAGTCATTCCTCTACTTATCCATAAAGGAGATTCTGGATTGTTTTTTTCAGGATGTTTATCCATCCAATTCATGATATAAGGCACTGATGATATTATCCTTAGTCTCCTTCTTCCTGTTTTTCCATCTACATTTATAATAGCTCCATATTGATCAAAATTAACATGCTTCATACAAAGCCCTAATATCTCTCCTATACGACAACCAGACTCATATAATAGAGATGCAAAAGCCCTGTCTCGTTCTGTATCAGCCACATCTATCAATCTTTTGATTTCATCTTCAGAAAGCATCTCTTCAGGCAATTTTACTAAATCTCCTTTTTTACCAAGAACTATCCAATCTACTTCAGATGGATTCTTTTTACCAGTACCTTTGATATATCTAAACAGCTTTCTAAGAACTATTTTCAAGCCTCGTTTTGTCCAGTTTGAATATTCACTCCTCTCTATCCTAATAACCAAATCTTTGACATCTTCTAAAGTAGCTGTCTCAAAATCCTTATCAAACCATTCTGATAGTTTACGAACATGATACATACATCTAACTATACGCATTGTAGTAAGCCCTTCTGCATAGCATTCTCTCTTATATTTTAGAATAAGCTCTTTATTTGCTGATGATATTTTATCAGAATTAACTATTATTCTATCTATAGCTTCTAATTGCTTATCTATATCATGAATATCTGCTTTCATTAAATCAACTGCTTTTATTGTTCTCGTGGTTGCTATTAAACCACGAGGGCAGTTAATTCTCTAAGCCAAGCCCCCGGAGGGAATCGAACCCCCAACCTTTTGATCTCCTGAAGAAGCGAAGCTTCTTTGGGATCTTGGAGAAATTTATTTCTCCATAGATCTTACGTTCATCACAAGATTTTGATTATTGATCTTGCTCACAATATCAAATACAAGTCAAACGCTCTACCAGATTGAGCTACGGAGGCATGTATCCTAACTGATTGCTTTACAATCAGCTATTATATTTTAAATATTAGTATTAAGAGATAAAAAGATATTCTAATGGTAATAACACAATTAATTCTAGCATTCAGATAGATAAAACATGGATTTAAGCTTTTAGTTACATTATAGTGAAAACAATATACAATATATGGTGAAAAATATGGCCTACACATCAGATCATTATTTAGGAAAAGCAAAAGAATTGCTGGAAAGTAGATATGTAAATGATACCCTATTAGCTGTTTTTTTTGCTAACAAGGCATATTCAATAGGAAAATCTGATAATGCACTGGAGATTGCTCATAGAGCAGGTTCAATGATTGGAAACAAATGGAAACACGAAACAGATCGTATTCTGAGAACAAATAGATTTACTCCAGAAATTATTTCAGCATTTAACAGTTTGCTATATAATGGAAATCCTATACAATTATCATATTCCAGAAAAGATGACAATGCCATATTAATAGCAGGTGATATTAGTACTCCATTGAAATGCAGAAGATGCGGACAGTGTAAACAAGAAACTGACCAAAGATTTCATAAATATGTGAAAGATATGAAAGCATTTCTAATAGATGATCTTGGTTTTGTATCAGACAATCTTGTTATCTTAGAAGCAGATGAATCTACTATAGCAAGAAGTATTATTTTAGGTAATCAAATTGAAAGAATTAGAGAATATTTTGAAAGGAATGATATGGTTTCAAACATTGTAATATATTATGCTGGTCATGGACAAAATGGATCCATTGCACTCACAGATGACAGTTCTTTGGATTATTATAAAATGTTTGCGCCATTCAGAAGCCATAGAGGAAACATGATTTTCATAAACGAATCCTGTCATGCAGCAAGTGCTTCTCAGGCACTAAATTCTCTTGGATTATTACCAAACAGAATGATGTTTTTGAGTGCATCTGAAAAAGATGAAAACGGGTTTGGAAATCATTTCACTGATACTGTTATTAAATCATATAAAAATGGATGTACCATCGAGACTGGGAAAATTAGCAATGAAACCGCTGTTGGAATAGCAATTGAAATTGGTGATAAAATAATACCACTCCCATTTTTATTAGAACCACCATCACAGACATATAGTAGAATAGGTGCTGATTTCAACTATTTATTAACAAAGAAGTAAATATAATAAATATGGAATATGTCGCCTGGTATTCTGATGCTGAAACTGGGAAAAATCCTAGAATAGTTTATCTACAGAAAGACATACAGCTAAAGGGTAATATTAAACAAAGCTACCCATTTAGAGAAGGTGTCTTAGAAAAAATACATAGTGAAGATTTAGCAAAATTTAAACAATTCTGTGAAAAATATTTCGAATCAATTGAATCAAAAATTTCTCTCTCTGATATGTTTTTGTTTGCAGACAATAGTTCTGTTGATATAGCATCTTTGAAACCATCGCAGGAAACACAATACATAAAAATAGATGTACATGGACATGGTAAAAAAAATACAATAAACAGCGTTTTTGATACACTAGAAAGAACATTCAAAGAATATGATCTATTACTAATATATGATTGTTTTAGAGCAAGACCATATATGAAAGATGAAAAACCACACACAGAGGTAACTGGACTAGTACAACCATTCATGAAAATATGTGCTAAGAACTAAAATAAATTATCGTCTATAAAGCATATCATCCCTTTTCTTCACAGGAATGAATATAGAATATTTCTCATTGCCTTCCAACTCCATCATAATTCTCCTAACAATAGCCTTTTTAGGATCTGGGAATAGATTAACACGATCAACTATATCTTTATACGATTCAAATGGCTTTTTCCTTCTTGCATCCAAAATATCCTGAACATGCTTTTTACCAATACCTGGTATCAATTCCAATTGATGCATTCTAGGTGTTATCATCATTGATTTATTGAAAAAATCAACAAATTTCTGTTCCTCTTCGCTCACAAGTTTAGTAACTGTTTGAACTAACATGGTTTTTGCAAAATTTGTAAGATCAGAATATAATAATGACCTTTTAATATATCTTACCTTATCCCTTGAACCAGATCCTATGTAAATCTCTTCATCTGGTTTTAGACTAACTCCTTCTCGTGGAACAATCTCTAGCAAACTCATTCCTCTGCCCAATACCTGAGCTATTGGCTCAACATGTCTTCTGTCAGCATAGCCCTGTGGCATGAAATCTAACACTATACAAGTCTCTTCTTTCATAAATCATACCCCACTAATACAATGAAAAATATAACTATTTTAAATATGTTATATACCTTTCATGTATAGTAAGGACTGTATACATCATAATCCAAATAAGTACAATCCATTACTATATCATATAATAGGCTAGGAAGATATTTATACCCTATAAAATGCCTAAGATTATGCCCAAAACAAGGCTTTTATTTCTTTAGAATAAAATATAATTATGAGAAAATTAAACAATGATCATAGAAGAGAGATTTGCTCCTATTGTCCAATAAAAGATTGTAAAATAATATATAACCAAGGAGCCTATGCATCACAAAAAGGAACAATGTTTTCAAAAAACGAATTATATCTATCCTGCACCAACTATGATCCATTAAAAGCCTGTCAAGGTTTATGCACACCTAAAAATGAATAACATATATCATAATTTATATTTTCTAACAACATATCTTAAACTAGAAAAAAATCCAGATCAGCAAAAAGCTTATTATAATAGCTATTATTGACACTATCGGAAACAGATATCTCAAATACATTATCTGTTTAATTTCAGGCTTTTCTAGAAAATACATTACAAACACTGGAATTGGCAAACCCATCATCAGCACAAATAATATATTATCCAATGAATAGAATTCAGCTGGAATTACTATCAAAGCCAATAAAAGAAACACTAAATAAATCACTCCTACTATGAAAAAATATCTTGGATATTTATCGTCCATAACTATCATTTGTTTGTCTGTTATAAATATCTGTCTGACATATACTGCCATTACAAAATAACCAAAAATCAATATTTTTAACAATTTGTAATGGCAAGCTATTAGAATCAGAAATCAGCACTGTTCTTAAAATAATAACTAAATCCATTGTCATCATTCATTAATCTGATTTCAGGAACAATTACACGTTCAGCTAGCATTGTTTTTGTAACATGTTCACTGATCTGATCTCTGAAACTCAATTGTATATCTGTTGTATTCCAGTTTGACCAACCATCTTCTGTTTTTACCTCAACCCAAAAATGATTAAAAGCTTTTCTAAATCTGTCATTATCTGGACTTAATCTAATAAGTTTTTTTCCTTCACAATAATCTAATAATAACTCCATGTATGGCAAGCTACCTTCTTCTAAACCAGGATATTCATATGCCATGATATAACGAAGACTCACAGGAAAACTACCTATTCTAATAAGATCGTTATTATATTCAAATCTAAATTCTCCCATCTCTTCACAAACTTGTTTCCACTGTTCTTTACTAATTTCATAAAAACCAACTATTCTAGCTGGTATTTTCAATGACCTAAGCAAACCTGCTAAAACACATGATTTATGAAAACATACTCCTCTATGCATCTGGAGCGCTGGAATATGTGAATTACTATAACCTAATGTTTCTTGTT
>JAZDMZ010000028.1:0-2967 GCA_043800495.1 Candidatus Aenigmatarchaeota archaeon | reverse complement strand
CAGTGGTGTTGTATAAAAGATCTGGTTTGCCATCGGACTATATATTATAATCAACTGCAATATCATGGATACAGCAATTGCAGCCATGAGCTTACCATTTTCAAATATCTTTCTGCCAATTGGACCATTGAGATTTCTAACAGAAAGAACTGCAAACACCTCAAACACCACTATACCTGTAAACACCAGAGTCTGTGCTCTTGAAATATTAGCTGGATCCAACCCCAATGACCAGATAAACAATCCAAGCATGCAAATGGTCATTATTATTGGAAATCCAATTATATATTTTTTCAATCCTTTGAATATATTATCATTCCTATTTCTAGGAGATTGTTTCATGACATCATTTTCAATATCATCTGATGCCAATGCCAAAGCAGGAATACCATCTGTAACAAGATTTATCCACAATATCTGTACTGCCAATAATGGTATTGGCAGTGGTAATCCAAATAATGATCCCAACAAAACAGCAAAAAATATTATCATTATCTCTGCTGCATTACCTGACAACAGATAGGCCAGTGTTTTTCTAATATTATTATAGATTCCTCTTCCTTCTCTTACAGCACCTACTATTGAAACAAAATTATCATCAGCCAATATCATATCACTTGCTTCTTTTGCAACCTCTGTACCACTTCCCAATGCTATTCCAATATCAGCTTTTTTCAAAGCAGCTGCATCATTAATACCATCTCCTGTCATTGCAACAACATTACCTCGTTGCCGCAGACAATCAGTCAATCTTACCTTATGAAAAGGAGATACTCTTGCATATACACTGACAGTTTCAATTAATTTATCCAACTCATCATCTGTTAATTTATCAAGCTCAGCTCCTGTCAAGACAGTTTGAGCATCTATTCCCACAGCTGTTGCAATAAATGCAGCAGTATCCCTATGATCACCAGTTATCATCACAACCCTTATACCAGCTTCTTTACATGCTTTTATAGAATCAACTGCCTCTGGTCTTGGTGGATCTACCATTGCCTGCAGACCTATGAAAATAAGATCAGCTTCTTTTATATCCTGATTATTTTTAAACTTTTTCATTGCAAATGCAAGCACTCTCATTCCATTTTTTGTAAACCTAGTATTTGCAGCCACTATCTGTTTTATATCATGTGAGTCAATTTTTCTAACCCGTCCTGCTGTATAAATATAACTACATTTTCTTGCAACACTTTCAATCGCTCCTTTTGTATACATAATTCTTTTTTTACCAATATCATAGACAACAGACATCATTTTTCTATTAGAATCAAATGCAATCTCATCAGCCCTATTATATTGTTTTCTAAGATCCTCTACTCCGGCTTTTCTTGCACTAACCAACAATGCCAATTCAGTAGG
Source organism: Candidatus Aenigmatarchaeota archaeon (assembly GCA_043800495.1). GTDB lineage: Archaea > Aenigmatarchaeota > Aenigmatarchaeia > GW2011-AR5 > JACRAC01 > JACRAC01. The sequence continues at coordinate 1,605 of JAZDMZ010000028.1, read as the reverse complement.
ATCTCCTATTTTTTTGTCAAGTTCAGCATCATTACACAAAACACCAGATGCTAGTAAAAGATGAATTTCATTGTGCTTTTTAGGAGAAATTTCTTTTTCATTCTCAATAAACTTGCCAACAGTATCATAACCATGTCCTGTCACACCAATTGTCCTATCATCTATGTAAAGATTCTTTACAGTCATCTGATTCATTGTCAATGTTCCTGTTTTATCAGAACATATGACACTAGTACATCCCAGTGTTTCAACTGATGATAGTTTTCGTATAATTGCATTTTTACCAGCCATTCTTTCTACTCCAAGAGCAAACCCTATTGTAATAGTAGCAGGAAGACCTTCTGGAACAGCTGCAACAGCCAATGCTATTGACAATAAAAGCATTGTACCAAAATCAACTCCACCTAATATTCCAATAATAAAAACAATAACAGACAGTGATATGAAAACAATTCCTAGATTCATTCCTAGCTTATCCAAAGTTTTTTGCAAAGGAGCCTTTTCATCAGGTTTCTGAAGCTCAGCTGCTATAACACCTAGTTCTGTTTCCATGCCAGTAGAAACAACAACAGCCCTGCATCTTCCATGAACAACTGTTGTACCAGAAAACAACATATTTTTTCTATCTGCAACAGAACAATCTTTTATAAATCCATCTATCTTTGAAACAGGAAGAGATTCTCCTGTTAATAATGACTCATCTAATCTAAGAGAATTCTGACTCAATATTCTCATATCAGCAGATACTCTATCACCTGCTCTTAATATAACAACATCTCCTGGAACAAGTTCTGAAGATGAAATAATAGAATTTTCTCCATTTCTAACAACCTCTATCTTTGACATACTCGATTGTTTAAGAGCTTCCAATGCATGTTCTGCCTTTCTTTCCTGCACAGTACCAAGAACTGCATTCAATAATATTATAATAAAAATAACAACAGCATCTATCATTTCTCCAAGAAAAGCAGACACAATAACAGCTATCACAAGAATAAGAACCAATACTGACTTAAACTGATCTAGAAAAGAATCAAATATTGTTTTTTTCCATATTCTTCCAATAGATTAGCACCATATCTGTCTTTTCTTATGCTAGCCTCATAATCAGTTATTCCCTGTTCCTTTGTATTCAGTTTTTTCAAAACATCCTGTGTTTTCAAAACATGCCATTTAGTCTTAACCATCAACCAACCCTAATAATAATATCATATCTAAAGAATAAATACACTATGGAAAATGCAGATTTTACAGATATTCTAAATCACACAACAAAAAAGCTCTGATAAAAGAGATATAATAATCAATGCAGACACAAATGCTAAAGCAAGCACAACAGTCCTTATGTCAGACCATGGATCTTTCTCATTTACCATATTTCCTAGTCTTTTAGAATTTTTTCTAGCCATTGTTATCACTATTATAGTGCAAGACATAACTTTCTAGAACAATATTATAATTATGTCTTCACATACATGATTGAATCAATGATTCAATCTGTACAGGTGAAATTTCATTTCACTCTGTATAGTAAGGACAAAAATATAATAACTCTAATTAGTTTTGTCCATTACTATAATTGCCAAAGAATGATATAAATAATTT
>JAZDMZ010000022.1:0-4267 GCA_043800495.1 Candidatus Aenigmatarchaeota archaeon | reverse complement strand
GAAGCAGTCCTAGTAGGTTATGTGTTTGATAATAATAGAACTACTATTGTTGGTGCAACTGTCAGAGCAGGTGGTTATTCGGTTATAACAAACGGAAGTGGATATTACATAATAGCATTACCAGCTGGATTATATAATATGTCTGCAAATAAAACAGGATATTATGATCAGCAGATAACAGGAATAGTTGCATATAATGGAGATATGACTGAAAATAATTTCACACTTGCAGTGGTAAGCAATTATTCAAATTCTTCTCTTAATTTCACAGGTGTTGTAAAAGATGTTATTGGAAATATGCTAAATACATTCTTGGTATTTGCAGGCAATGATATCTATAACACTAGTTCATTAAATGGTTTGTATAATTTAGAAATGAATGGAGGATTATATAATGTAACGCTATCAGCCACATGTTATTTTAATCAGACTATGACTAATGTTCTTGTGGCAGAAAATAGAACAGGTGATTTCACACTTTATCCACTACAGGGATTGATAACAGGTGTTATAAAGGATAGTGAAGATGCTATGAATATATCAGGTGCTGATGTTTTACTGATGAATGGAAATACTGTTGTATTATCAACAACAACTGATGCAAATGGTTCTTATGTATTAAATGTTGGAGGAGGTTCATATAATTTAGCAATATCAAAGCAGGGATATGTGTATTTTACAAAATCCATTAATCTAACATGTGTTCCTATTGAGGAAAATGTTTCACTAATACCATATGGAATAGTAAGCGGCACTATAGGAAATGGTGCTAGTGCTGTAATAGAACTGAGACAAAACGATGTTGTACTATATAGCACAACTGCTGATTCTATTGGAACATATTCACTAATAGCTCCTGTTGGAACATATCAATTGGTTATTTCAAAACCAGGGTATCAGACACAATCGTCAACAATAGTTCTTACAAAGAGTGGATTTGTTTCATCACCATCATTACAACCAGTTGTTATCACACAGACCTCAGGTGGAGGTGGTGGGGGCGGTGGTGGTATATCAATCAATAAATATGAACAATCTTTCCTATTAGGAGGACTTCAGCCAGGAGAACATATTGTAAAAGTAACTGTTGACAAGATTCCTGTAACAAACATCACATTTAATTTGACAAAATATGCTGGAAGTATGAATATCATAATAGCAAAACTCCTTGAAAGACCAATATCTATTCCAACACTGTTTAATCTCTATTCATACCTTGACATCTATGTAACAGGTGTTGATATTACAACATTGAAAAACATTCAAATAAATTTCAAGGTCTCAAACACCTGGTTAACTAATTACACAAAAGAACAGGTAAGATTATTTAGATATTATGATAAAGAATGGAATATGCTTGATACTGTATTTGTCTCAAATGATAGTAATTATCATTATTTCAGTTCAATAACACCTGGATTATCATATTTTGCAATAGCAGCTGTTTCAGAAACAAATGTAATATATCCAAATATCACAACTCCTGAAAATCTAACACCACCAACATTGCCTAATATTACAATAACAAATATAACAGGTGGACAGGGTATAACAGGAGCTGTTACAGCTGATAATGATCAGTGGCTACTTGGTCTGGTTGTGATAATAATCATAGCAATAATAATTGCATTCTATTACATATACGGTCGTGAGAATAAAAATACAGAGGAAAAGAAGAGTTAGAATTTTTGGGGTTTATAATCATCAACAGCTTTTTGTGGTTTCGTTTTATTATAGCAAATCATATCTCAGTCTATATATTGCTGAGATTGCATATGTACCAGAATGTTTATAATATCCATTTTTTAATTTGAGTTTATGGAGATTGCAATCTGATCCAAACTGATCATAAAGATTTACATTTCCATTAGCATCAGAATTACCAACAATAGCTATATGAGAATTGGTCGCAGATACACTAAAAAATACAATATCACCTGGCTTTGGTTTGATTCCTTTACATTCTTCTATATTTCCGCATATTCTTTGTTTTTTATAATGTACATGAGGTTCTAGTTCGTCTAATCTTTTTAATAACACACCAAGTTTCTTATTAATATTATCTTTTGCTGATTTCCAAAACATCATCTGATTAAATAAAATATTATAATCATCAGAACCAGGCATGTATTTTTTTAATTCGCTCTCTGCTTTAAGATGTTTTAAAAATACATCTATGTAGTTATTTTGCTGACGATTGTATTCTTTAAGATAATTGACATATTGTTTTGAATAATAATCTCTTGACAGAGCAAGTTGTTCTACATCAAATTTATCTAGATTAACAGGAACGTTTTTTGCAGCATCAGCAGTTAGACCGAGATATTCAATGTTTGGGAATTTCTTTTTCAAAATATCCAGCACTGCTGTGAGACACATCCTTGGTCTGAGTTTTGTGCATATGCATTTTGCATCTATTTTACCAGATTCTATGTCTGATATAAAAGATTTGGCTATCTCATCTCGTTGTATTTCCACAGAACTATTGGCAAAAACTATGGAAGAAACAAACACTATTAAAACCAGTGATGCTAGAATTATAAACATAATATTCTTTTTCATGATACATATAGAGATTTCTGTGAATAAAAAAGATATTTTGTAACATTTATTCTTCAAAACGAGGTATTCCAGATGGTGGATTGTTTAAATAATAGACAACATCAACATCAACCTTTCCATTCTTTTCACGATCTTCTTTGGGATTGAAATCTATAAGAGATGTAAAAGAACCTTTATTATATATGTCATGATGATATTCAAATGCCTTTGAATCATCAACACCGTCTCGTTCAGCTGCTTTTTCAGCAGAAGAAATATACTGGTTAAGCTGCTCTATGGTATAGAGATCAAATGTTTTTCCTGTCAATAGCTGAGAATAGGGCATTTTGTTTATTCTGGCTGTTTCTCTTATTTTTTCCTTTATTTTTTTCTCATCATTTATTCCAAGTGAATACATATATTGCTTGATACAAAAACGTATTGATTTGCCTTTTGGCGGTGTTATTTTTTCAAAAAGACTGTGTTTTCTTGCATGTGATGTGTCGAATTTCACTCCTTCATATTCAAAATAATTTGTTTTTTCTGCTTGCGCAACATACACAGATTGCGCAGCTGGCGCAGAATGAACTGGTTTTACACTAGCTGCATAACAAGGAGTCGCAATGCCGTTTATCAATAGAACTAAACCAAGAGCAGCTGCTTTCCATTTATCTGTTTTGTGATAATGTGGAATGTTTATATCAGTATAATCTATATCAGAACATCCAGCAAAATCTTTGACATAATCCTGTGTAGATGCAGGTTTCATGTTTCTCCTAATAGTTCTTACAAATCCCATAATCATACCTGTTACTATTACTTAGTTAGAATTAGTATTTATAGTTTTGTTGAGGGGGTGTGTTTATATACCATAAGTTGCAAAGCGGCATTCTCAGATACAGGTTAGATTCTTATCAGCTTTATAGCAAGTTTTTCCACCGCTTTACTGCCTGTTTTTCAACCAATGATGCTAATTCATGAACATCTTTTTCTGTCAGCTTGCTCTTTGAAGCAATTCGTTCAACTTCTTTATTCTTCATACACATCATCAATACAATTATACTATGTTAAAAGATATTTAGCTATATCTTTCTAAGAATTTGTTGCAACAAAAGAGGAAAAGAAGAATTAGAATTTAAAAAGTATAAGGAACAGTTACTTGTCCTTTTTCTACCATTTCACGAAACTTCTGATCTTTTTTTATTTCGCTTACAACTTTTCCTCTCTCAAGAGATTTTAACAATTCTGGAAGAAGTGGAACATTTGCAGGAATTGTACCATGTGCTTGATAAAAATTCAATAGTTCTGGAACAAAAACATTCTTATGTTGTGTTAGTATAAACTGAACTCCAGTTGTATCATATTCAAGATATTCACGTCCTTTTCCAAGAGTTTCAGCTCTATCAGTTTGATTATATACAAGTAAATTAAATTTTTCTCCTGGTTTTGCTTGTGGTAAAAGACGTATTCTTGGAAAATATGTGCTTTCCTTTTCAGCTCTTGAAGAATATTCTTGCAACATATCACGATATCTTTCCAGTGCTAAATCATTAATTGGCTGGTCAACATCAAGTTTAACTCTGTATTGACATGGTATTTGATTTGCTAATTTAGGATTAACATCTTCACTAACTATAATTCTACCATAGCTTGATAGATCTCTTATCAGTTCTTCTGCAACACATGAACATAGTTGTCTAGTTTCATTAGCCATATTTACACCATA
>JAZDMZ010000021.1:0-4704 GCA_043800495.1 Candidatus Aenigmatarchaeota archaeon | reverse complement strand
ATTGGCAAAACAAGTTGGTGAAGCTGCTAAGGAAAATAAAATAGAACTAAGTATACACGCACCATTTTATATTAATCTGGCATCAGATGAAAAGGAAAAAATAGCTGCAAGTAAAACACGCATTCTTGAATCATGTAAACGAGGGCATTATTTTGGCTCTAAAAACAATCCAACAAAAATAGTATTTCATCCAGCCTATTTTGGAAAAACTGATAAAGAAGAAGTCTATCAGAAAACCAGAACAGCAATGGAAGACATGCATGATAAAATACGAGCAAGTGCATGGAATGCAATTCTTTGTCCTGAGACAACAGGAAAACATAGTGCACTTGGTAGTCTTGAGGAAACTCTAAGACTGGCAAAAGAAATCAAATGCAGTTTTTGTATTGATCTTGCACATCTCTATGCAAGAGCCAATGGTCATATAGACTATGAAGCTGTGTTAAAACAAGTTGGAAAACACAAACATCTTCATTTTCATTTTTCTGGAATAAATTACTCAACAAAAGGCGAGTTAAATCATTTGATCATGGGTCATAAACCAGATTTCAAACCATTTGCACAACTACTCTTGAAAAGAAAACAAGACTGCACAATAATAAGTGAAAGTCCAATAACCTGGAAAGATAGTCTTAAAATGAAGCAGATATTTGAGAAATTGGGTCACATATTCTAGTTAGTGTAATCTACTTCTTTTCAAATCTTTCAGATATTGAAAATGAAGCAGATATTTGAAAAGCTCGGGCATAAGTTCTAATTATAAATAATCTGAATAGTAAAGAATTCATATGAGCAATAAGCATTATGATATGAAAAGTATGCGTGCTACAGAAAGAGAACTAAAAAATAAATATGAACAATTTCCTGAAGATTTTTTATCCTATCTGAGAAAAATAGATGATGCAGCTGAACAGGTCATTGGATTGGAAATTCTTTATAAAAAAGAAAGAGATGCTGTTTTACCAAAGCTTACTCAGGATGAGGTTTATGTATTGGAAAACATTGGTCTAATCAGTGGCAGGAAATGCCATACCGAGATTATTAGACGTGGTAAAGAAATTATTGAAAACTAGGACACAGATTTACCTCTTAAAAAGATACAAGAAATTCTTTACACCATCTCCTATACCAACACCTTTCACATAAACAGGAGAAGTGATATAGACATTTGCTGATTTTATCTTATTTCTACCAACTTCTTTTATTATCTCAACAGCTATTTCATATCTATCTGCCTTTAGCTGAAGTCTGCTTAATGCCAGTCTTGTAAATGCCCTAAAGCCGCTCTCAGTATCCCTGAGATTAGTACCAGAAAATAGATTTGTCATTGTACTTAGGAATTTATTGCCTATTTTTTTAACAAGAGGATATTTGCTTAGATCTCTGCAGCCAAGAACAAAATCATAGTTCTGTTTTATTTTTTTAACAAACTTTGGAATCTCCTCAGGAATATGCTGACCATCTGCATCTATTGTAATAATAATATCATCATCTTTTTTTGCCAATGACAGGGATTTTCTAAATCCAGATCTTAGAGCACCTCCAAGTCCTGTATTTTTTTTATGTCTGATTAAAACAACAGGCAATGTTTTAGCTATTTCATATGTTCTATCACTAGAAGCATCATCAATAAGAATTATTTTATCAACATATTTCTTTGTCTTCATAACAACTTCTTTTATACATTTTTCCTCATTATGTGCTGGCATTACTGCTATAATCATAATATCAACTAAGGAATGTTATTATTTAAGATTTAAATAAATCGATAGGGGTATTATTTAGAAAAATAAGTGATTCTCACTTGCTCCATTTTTCCAATGCTTCATCCAGTGCTTTCTTTTTTGCTTCACCGATGTTGGCCCCATATTTCTCAATAGCTTTATGGATAAACATTTTCCAAATATTCTCATCAATTGTTATCGTGGTTTTTATTCTCATATATTATCTATAGAATCTCGTATTTTTATATTCTTTTATTCTCTTGAGTATAGAAAACTATAAATATTATAAAGAATATAAGATTCTTAGAATCTAAGGTGTTTTATGTGGTTTATCAAATTCCTAAAAATCCAAAAGTCCTAAAAGCATTTAAATATGCGAATGAGAATGTGCCTGATGAGATTAGATTAAGTGATATGAAACGAGTGTGTGAAAAGAATCTCAAGAACTGGCAAATTCCGATAGATTATCAATATGTTTGGTTTTGTTTGCATAACACGAGGGTATCGCGAACGTTTGTAAACATGAGAACAACCTCCTCAGAAATTTCTTTTCATGCCATATCAGTCGAATCCAATAAAAAAATCAAATATCTATTGAATCAGGCTATAACTAAAGTTGGTCTTGAAACGTTTTCAAATCTCTCTTGTATAAGAAAATCTTCAATAAAAGACTGGATAAAAGGACTCTATAAACCACATATAACTGCAATTCTAAAAGCGTGTCAAATTTTTGATATAAACCCATGGTTATTTTTAAATGGTCTCAAATTATATGGATGGGGTAGCTCATATCCATTTGTTTTTTCTTACAAAGAACAGGAAGAAATGTTGGATATAATTCCATGGATTGTTAACGAGGGGCATATGAGAATAGATGATCCAACAATTCAGATTAAACAGCATGAATCTGGTTTATCAGCATTACAAACTCTTCAACAACGCCTAAAGAATCTAGGAATAAATAATGTAAAGATTATTACAAAAATAGATAGAAAAAGGGATATGTGCTGTATGAAAATATATTCTGCAGCACTAAGACAGATCCTTACTTTGAGGTATGGAATTGATATTGGATATAAATGCAAATCAGCTAATTTTGAAATTAAAGATTTAACAAAAGAAAAAACACTAAGAATTTTAGCTAGAGATATGGAAACTGAAGGAAGTTTTATGTTGGATAAAAGTCATGGTTTTGGTTACCCAAAAATTAGTTTCTGTTCTTCGAATTATCAAAATGCTTATAGATTTTATAATATGCTCAAATCAATTGGTTATCGACCACAAATACCACGGTACGATTCTAGCCAAACATATAAAGTAGTTCTTAAGCAAAAAGCTGAATGTATTAGGCTTGTATTTGAAATTTTGCCATACATTATTCATAAAAAAAAAATAATAGATATAATTAGAATTTTCTCTGATCCTAGAATCTTACAAAAATTACGATTTGACGGATCAGATATTCAGAAACTTATGGATGTTGCAATTAACAAATTTCCAAATCTTAGTGATGAATTAAGAAAACAGGGACTCAAAACTACAAAACGAATAGTGCAGCATTGGAAATATAGTGAGACAACTCCTTCATTGATCGAAATTCTTGAAATAACAAAGCTTTTAAATAAAAGTGTATTTAATTATATACCAGAGTGGGCAAGTCTGGTACTTTATATTCAGAATAAAGTCTCATTAACTCAAGTTGAGAAATTTAGAAAAATGAAAATGGTGTTATTAAATGATAGAAATAAGAGCTCATGGCCGCGGGGGAATGGGGACTGTTACAGCTGCTGAACTCCTTGCAGTAGCAGCGTTTAAAGATGGAAAATATGCTCAAGCATTTCCTAAGTTCACTCCAGAAAGATCTGGAGCACCTGTAGAATCCTATTGTAGAATAGATGACAAGTTTATCACACTTAGAACACAGGTCTATAATCCTACTCATCTTCTGGTATTAGATCCATCTCTGACAAAAGTAATTGATGTTACACAAGGCCTTGCAAAAAACAGTATAATTGTAATTAATTCAGAACAAGACATTGAAATACCAGGTTTTGATGTTTATACCATAGACGCAACAAAGATAGCTGTAGAAACACTTGGAAAACCAATTGTAAATACTGCAATACTAGGAGCATTTGCAAGAGCAACTAAATTAGTAAGTCTAGAAAGTATAATTGAAGCAATAAAGGAAAGATTTGATGAAAAACTAGCAGAGAAGAATATTAAGGCAATAAAAAGAGCCTATGATGAAACAACAGCTTAATATAATATTATAATTTGTTGTTTAGTACATAAGAAACAAATATCAATTTGTTTCTTAATGCGAAGAAATTGAATTATAATGTTAGAGCAAAAAACATATTTTATCTCAACCTCATATGCAAGTAGAGAAGAACAAGAAATTAGAAAGCTGCTTATTAGCAGAACAAAAAAACTAGCTGGAAGAGTTATATTTCATGGATACCATGAAAACAATGAAGTTATTCCAATTGATGGTTGTATAATATCCTATGAAATAGGAGAAGAGGAAAGTAAAGAAAGCCATGCAATAGGAAAAATATTATACGAGGATGATTTGCATTCACAATCATTAGAACCAGATTGTGTAATACAATTATATGAAGAAACAAAACATTTTGAAGCTTCAAAAATATTACTGGATATATTAGAAACAGAAAAAGGTATTGGATATGACAAAGCAAAAATTATCAACAGGAGGAATAACAGCTAAGAGTACTAAAGGAAATAAAACAGGAGCCTGGCGTTCTCGTAGACCAGATGTTACTGATAAATGCATAGGATGTGGCCAGTGTGTTGAATATTGTCCAGAAGGCTGTATTATTGTTCAAGATATTGATAATAAGAAAAGAGCTGTTATAGATTATACCTATTGTAAAGGATGTATGATCTGTGCATCCATCTGCCCAGTAAAAGCAATATTTGAAAAACAGGAGAAATAATATTGGTGAATTATAATGAC
>JAZDMZ010000019.1:0-11301 GCA_043800495.1 Candidatus Aenigmatarchaeota archaeon | reverse complement strand
AATGATTCATCAACAGCTCTTTCAATAGGAACCCCTGTTCCTATGATATTACCCAGTTGGAACAATGCTTCTCTAAACTCAGTTTCAATTGCCCTAACCTGATCTCTAATCTCTACTCTTTTCATAGAAAGCAAAATATAGTGTATAGCAGGTATTACAGCAATTCCAAATAATAAAATAACTCCAGGAATAACACCCTGACCTGAATTTAATTTAGTTGGGTCAGCTGATTCCAACTCACCCATATACATGAACAAACTAATAAAAATAATAACAACTCCTATAACCAGACCAATATAAAATGGATTTACTAACCTATTACCAATAAATATTTTTCCCTCAGGTGGAAGATTTGGATGATCTGATATATCTATTTTACTAAATGTAGCCGGCCTTTTCTCAAGAGTATTTGATATGACAAAGAACAATATCAATGGTAGCATGATATCATAAACCAAAAATAGCATTATTGGATCTACTTTTAGAAATATTGCTATGATAGGAAACATTACAAGACCCATTACAGGAAGAATAATACCCATTGCATGAATTATTGTAATAGGCATTTTCAATTGCTGTACATAGTTTCTAGCACTCTCCCTATTACCATCAAGAACAACCCTAATAGCCTCATCCAATGTCCTTGTTCTTCTTATGCCTGATTGTTTTAATGAAGATATTAATAATTCAAGTGATTCAACAAATTCCCTATTTCTCTCCCATTTTCCAGCATAGTCAATAATAGCCTCGTTGATAGAAAGATAATTACCTATTCTCACATCCCACATCAATTTTCTAAGATCTTCCACAAGAGGCCCTGTCAAATTTCTTGCAGCAAAATCAACAGCACCTTCTAAACTAGGATTATTTCTCATGTAAGAAACCATGTATAAAATTGCATTAACTATCTCAGAACCAGCATCCATTTCATATTTTTTTCTCAAATGATATGGATAAATATAGATATAGATTGCAATTGGAATTGCAACTGCCAAAACAAATAAAAACAAACCTAGATCAAGACCAGGAAAAGCTACACTACAGGTTTTCGACACACCATCATAGGTTCCTATTTTACATGATGCCAGCAAAGCATTTGCATTATCTCCTACCAGTACTATCGTATATGATAAAAATGTCTTCAGAACAAGAAAAATAAATGCTGGAATACAGATTATTAGTGTAAATAATATTGTAAAAGATGCCACACCACTTGGAGTTAAATTAAGATGAGCAAAGTCTATTGCATCCTGCATCTTTTTTCCTGATTTTTCATCCATTCTTTTTCCAAGAATCTTTTCTGAAAAATCACATGCTTTTTCATAAAAAGATACTGGCTTTCTCTCCCTAGATGCCAAAAACAGCTTATACTCCCTTGATCTAAAATCACCAACCATGAATCTATTTGGATTACTATGATATAAATTGTCTCCATCTAAGAAAAGAACTAGGCAGCAATCAATGTGCTTGTTAGTTTTATCTCAGGAATCGTACGTATATTTTCTATGATAAAATTTCCTAATTTATCAGTATTTTCAATATCAATCTCTGCCATCATATCCCATTCTCCAAATAAAACCTCTGCCCTAACAATCTCTTTCATACTATTAAGTTTATTAAGAACATCCCTTTCCTTTGGCTCTCTCAATGTTATCAAAACAAATGCTTTCATGATACTATTTTAATAAGAACATTTTAAAGCATATCCTATTTAACTTATTTTACCTTTTTGTTAAGTTAAACTAGATACCGAGCCTCTTTTCAATCCAAATAGAATTCTCTTCTTCTAATGATGAATCTGATACAACTAAATACCCCATATATTCACAAAAACGAATAGATCTTATATTATCACAAAATACTTTGCCTCGAATAACTGTTAAATTTCTCGTTTTTGCTTCCTCATCCAACATTCTGTTAATATCAGCACCAACTCCTCGTTTTCCTTTTTTTATTTGAACATTATGAATATATAGAAAAGACTCATTTGCATACACGTCTTCTACATCATAAAATCCTATTGAACATCCATCAATTTCAAGAATTTTGATACGATCTGGATCAAACCCTTTATGGAATTTGTCATCACTCCATTTTTCAGGAGTATTTCTATTAAAATATCCTTCCATGTTTTCTTTCATAATAGAATACACAAATTCTCTATCCTCATCTGAACAACTTCTCCTACTTAACATACTACTACAATTACAAACAATCTTTAATACACATCTTCCATTGTTTTATGAAACAAGAATTCAAACACTATTCTTAATCCATTCAAGCCATCTGTCAAATATTAATCTAGAATCCATTGCACCAACCTCTTTCATCACATCAGCAGATAATAGATGAAACATTACATTTGATTTTATTACAAAATCAGATTCTAACATCTCTGGTTTATATTTCCCATATTCAACTATCTTTGCCAACATATCTGCCCTTAGATTAATATTACTCCACACATTATCCCAGCGTCCTTTCCATTCTCTTACCCTAGAAGCAATATCATTCAAAACCTCAGATTCTCCTACCAACAAAGTATTGCTAGGTTTTAACATATCTTCTTTTGCAGAATATTCTAACAAATTAACAAACCCGCCTTCTTTCATTGGATCATCTGTCCAATGTTTTCTAATCTCTGTCAACTCAACAACTCTTTTATAAGAACGCATTCCATCAGGAGATCTTAGATTACTGCATATCATCACAACATCCATTGCCTTAAATGAAGTCTTTGGAACATGAAGATCATTTACAATTCTATCAAAAACACCATATGCACTCTCACCATGTATAGTACCAGCAACAACGTTTGCCAATGCACCAATTCTCATTGCCTCAAAAAGTGCAATAGCTTCAGTCGATCTAACCTCTCCTAGAATCAATGCAGAATCACCAAGACGCAGAGCAGTTCGCAGAGCCTCTTCAGCAGACAACTCTGTCTCAGCCTTTGTTATAACACTTCTTGATTTCAATCTCTCAATGTTATATCCCAGATCTCTCAATTGTGTAACAGGAAGCTCTAGTGTATTATGAGCTAGTATGTTTTCACAGATGAAATTTTCACAACCAGGAACAGATATATCATAAACATAATCACTAGAATCAACTCTTCTTATATCAGCAACCTGATCCCAGAATATATCTGATTCTGATAATGCTCTCAGATTACTACCAATTTCATCATCCATATCAGAGAAATCAAATTTTTTACCAAAACATTCTCTTCCAATATTATTATTTCGTGATACATAATCATATTTACTAAAATTATCAAAAACATCTGCCATCATTTTCTTGGTATTAAATGATAATGGTATCACATCTGTTGAATCATGTGTAGATGTTTTAGAACACATTTCATTCAACAAATCCATTCTTTTACTCTGCAAAAATCCTATTTTTTTATAAAAAGGTGTTATATCATTTATAGTACTTATCCTACCAGAATATGTTTTATCTCGCATATTCAAACGATTTATTCTAACATTTATTCCAAATCTTAGCATCATAGTCTGAATATCTTTAACCAACCCCTCTGATGTCAAACTAATACCAATCTCTGCTTTTGCAAGATATCCATCACCACTATATATTCCCCTGAGAAAATGAGCTATTTGTTCATTTGAAAGATTCATTACCCACTCAGGAATTCTTTTAGTATATGCATCTCCAACAAAACCAAGCATTGCCATTATTTCCTTTATTGTTGATGAATTCAAAATCAATGAAAACCCATCACTATGCATTGTTACATTTATACCATATCTCTCTCCGATTCTTTTTACAACACCCCTACTATCATCATCAACAACAGAAACTATTATAGAACCTTTATCATAACATCCATCAGCAAGCCACAATCCAAGAAACTCTAAAAAATCTTTATCAAGTAATATCTTCATTGGAATATATTTAGAATGTGGCCTACCATATTTTAATAACGTAATATCAAGCTTGCTTTGTTTAATCAAATCTATTGCTATCTTTATAGGAACAATTCCTTTTCTTCTCCAATAATTTGCCTTTTGTTTTCCATGTACAAACTTAATTTTATCGAAAATTTCTTTTTCTTCTCTTAAGAACTTTTCAATATTCTTACCTTTTACAAATCCACTTAATTTATCTATATAATCTACTAGATTGATTTCTTTGCAATAATCTCTATCAATAGGCAGCATTCTTGGTGTTACAATAAAACTACCTTCATGAATATCATTGGCTTTTATAGGTACTATTGAACTATTTTCCGAAATAGTAAATAATGAATGATCACCAGTTACTTTGATTTTTCTGCCTGTTCTTGTTCTTATCTCATAAATGTCTTTATTTACTCTATGTCTAATAAATTTAAGTGGAACTGACCAAACTACTTTATTATTTGAATCCATTGACATAATTCTGATATTCTCTACATTCATAGCAATCTCTCTTGTACCAACCACTTCTCCATTATTCATGATTATTCTATCAATAAATTTGCCTATTTGTTCCTTTTTGATATTACCATCCTTTTCATAAATAATTTCACAGTCACCAGTTACACTGTCTTCTGACGTTATTATTCTTGTCTTTGGCATAATCTGCACCAAAGATGCTCCAAGAAACGAAGATTTTCCACTAGATCTAGTTCCTCCAATCAACATTGTTCTAGAACCATCTATCAAAAACCACATCAATCCTGCTGAAAACGAATCTATCATCCTATTCTTAATAAACAAAGGATATGTCCATGGTCTATCCCTATGTCTTCTAAATGTAAAAGCAAGACCATCTGGTGACAAAGGTCTTGAAATAGCAGCTACCCTTGCTCTTCCTCCTTTTACCATTAGTTCAGTATCTAAAACAGGATTTGCCTCATCCAATGGTCTGCCGCTTTCTAATTTAAATCTAGTGGCCCAGCTTTCTGCATCTTCATAACTTGGTATAATATTTGTCTCACACTCAAAATAATCACTATGTACAATGTAAATAGGTATTCTCTCTATTGGTGAATTAACCACAATATCCTGTATTTTCTCATCACCCAAAAACAATTCCAACACACCTAATCCAGAAGTATATCTTGCAAGAATATTTGCCAATTCTTTCATCCTATCCTCTTCCATGACAATATCATCAACCTTTACAATATCCCTTATCATATCAAGACTCAGTATAAACATATTTTCCCTAAATCTTTCTGATTCTATACTAACCTCACCCTCTCTTGGAGTATGCGCACCAAGATATTTTCTACCCTTTTCTAGAACAGAATATTCTTCTTCACTAAGATCAAACTCAGGCGGAATTATATGATATAGTTTTCTATCTTTTCCAGGAATTTTATATATTTCAACAGAAGCATCTCCTACCTTATATCTCTCAACCAACTCTGACCTTGCAGGAGGAGATATCATAAATCTTGTATACATAAAATTCGGCTTTGTGGTTGGATGAAATATTTTCCTGTAAAAACTCCTATCACCTGTCTTCTCCTTTAGCTCTGCCTTTTCCTTCAGAGAAACATAGCGCTGTATTAATGCACACCTATCAAAAATCTGTTTTATCTTATTCAGTGTATTTAGATAATGTCTATAGCATTCTACACAATTTTCCTCAACAGCCTCTTCAACGACCTCTTCAGCAACCTCTTCGTCAGGATATAATTTATCATACAACTCCTCTGTATCTGTTTCCACCACCTGTGTCTTGCTAAGCTTTATTTCAGTGTGTCTTATCTCTCTAACAAATCTTCTATAGCTATCAATAGGATCATACTTAAGATCCACTATTATTTTCCTAAGAAGCTCCAGTCTCTCTGATACACATTTATCACAACCACTACTCTTGAACACACTAGATACACTAACCAATTTTTCTTCATTTATTCGTATAATAGCATTTGCTATTTCATACAACAATCTAATCTGATCAAAATCATATTCATATTCCCTTGTTCCAGCCAAAACCACCCTTGGAATTCTGCGCAATTCAATTAATTTATCAATAGTAGTAGCCATGCATATTGGATAATCTTCTATACTCTTTCCATAGACACAGCCAACACATGTCACACGCATTCTCTGTGTTTCCTCATTGTATTCATATTCACAGACCATAATTATCATTACTGTTAATCAAATAAATAGCTGGTGAAGCTATGCTTCACTGCTATAACTCTACTGGTAAAGATTCTGAATATCATATTACCAGTGAGCTATACATGATGAACTAAATGAGTTCATCTGTACGGGTTGAATTTTATTCAACCATGTATGCAAACCCAGTATTATCATATCCTAATTATTTACTGGGTCTGCTATATAGGTGAAAATTTATTTCACCATATAAGTGGTTGAATCGACTGATTCACCCTATCATGACCAAATTCTCCAAACGAGAATTTAGCTATTATTATGACTAAATCTCTAAAAGAGATTTTAGCTATTGCTAATCTTCAAAAGAATTCTTTTCACAAAACACTAAATTATTCCAAGAATAAATGGAAACAGAATAAAATTGACTAGAATAAAAATAGCAGAAAACACTGCAATAAATTTTCTTGTCTTCTCAATCTTATCTGCCTTTAGCACAAAATACAAACCAATAATAGTAAGACAGTTTGCAATACCATATTTTGCAAAACTAAAATTTCTGAAAACAAGCAAACTTGCCACAGACGATGCAACAAAAGACACTGTAATCAGCCAAACAACAAGGAACAAAAGAAAATTATTGGTTGTGAAATTATTGATATCTATTATCATTTTTGCTTTGTTTGCCTCTGCTGTACCAGAATTATCAATCCAGAGATCATCTGTAAAATAACTTGCTGGCATAACAAATTCTCCATTACGTTTCATAAGTTCGTCAATATTAACAGATCCATATCCATAGCTAACAACATTTTCCACTTGATTAAAAATATCTGACCGAGGACCAATTACTATTCTAGTATAAATAATAGAACCATTTTTATGAAACATGGAATCAGAGCTATTGAGAATTCCTGAAAAATAGCGTATTGATGTATAGTTTTCTATAGAAGAATATGTTACTGGTTTTACAAATCCAATAACATAGAGAATAACAGGTATTCCTCTGCTGCCATATATGCTTGATGGCTTCAGTGGAAAAAATATTTTATCTGTGGGAAATTCAACATAAACAGCAGGTGCTTGTCCAGAGCCTATATTATCAGCCCAGCTTACGACAAAAGAATAATCTTTTCCAATATAATCCTCAATTGTATGCAGATCAGTTACTTTGACTCCATAGGAACTAAGATGTGTTTGAAGTCCTTCAACACTTTTAGCACTCACAATCTCTGTCACAAGACCTTTTTTTTCAATATGTTCATATACCTGAACACCATTTGATGACATACTCAATCCTTTACTACCACTAACAAAAAGAAAACCAATAACAATAGGAAATGTATACATCTGTGTAAGAGATGCTATAACAGGCACATCCCAGGTATGAGTCTTGTATTTTGCCATCTGAATAGCATCAATTCCTTCAAAATCTGGAAAACTGTCAAATACATTTATATTTACCCTATCAGGCGTTGCAGGAACAGGAAATATCCATGCCACACCACTACCAACCTGATCTGTTTTTACAGCAAGTATTAGTTTTTCAATTCCGTTCTCGTAATGTGAACCTCCCTCGGTCACAGACCGAGGGCATCTTGTACTAGGTCCTTAGAAAATCCTTAACAGATTTATTCATGTGATTTGCACCATGCTCTTTTTTCTTGCCCTGATTTCTAATATAATTGTATATAGTTTCTGGATCTCTGCCAACTGAATCAACATAAAACGCAGGACTCCATAAACCAGAACCCCAGAAATAAGTTTTCTTTATTTCTGAAAATTCTTTTAGAAGTTTTTTTCCTGAAGTTCCTTTGAACTTTTTTGTGACCCATGAATAACTGTAATTTGGTCGTGATACTATGTCCATGTGCACATGATTTCTCTCAAATCCTATTTCTATGATCTGCACTCTTATTTGCTCTGCAACCTCTTGAAAAATCTGTATACATCGCTCCTTGAAATCTACAAAGTCGAAAACATTATGACTGTATTTTACTTTGAAGCTCATGTGTGCCTCAATCCTTGTATAACTTGAACTAGCCCTGACAAACTCCATTTTTACCACCGAAAGTTTTAAGAAGAAGCAATGAACAATAGCTTTAGCTAGGCAACTCTAACTGAAACGCAGGGAAGCCTATTGTAGTGTCCTTTACTTCCCTGAAACTATTTTATTTTACATTAAGAAATAGCCGAAGAGTTAGCATCCACCAGTCAAAGACCGGCTACGGGTGGAAATCTCTATTTATAAAATAGCTGTTGCGTCAGTAACAACTATTTATCAATCTATTTTTTACTCAGCTCATCTCCATATCTTGTCACAGCCTCTGACACAGCCTGCAAAATCTGCTCTTCTAAGAAATTGTTCTTCATCTTACCCTCTTTGATAAACTGTTTTACTTTGCTGTCTTTCACCAATCGCTCTACGATTGCATAGGGCCCCTGTTCAGCATGTTTTTTCATCTCCTTGTGCGCAGCATCCACAAGATAATTCCATGCATCATTGTGAATAAGAACTGTTCCAGAATCGCTCATCTCTCCTGCATCCTGCGTAGTCTCTGTCAGCTCTTCCTTAGCCTCCTTAAAACCAGTCTTTCCCAGTGCATATCCTGTTTTAATCTCTTCTTTTTTTCTTTTTAACATAACTATCACTATTCTAACCAATTGTGGAACAACTGGCTATTTTCTAACTGTTCTGAAAGAACAGTTGTTTTTTATTTGTTTTCTCATATTTTAACCTTCCAATACCCGCCCCTGTCAGGACCTATGCGCTTTAGGAGGCCTTTGTTTTTAAGTTTTGAGATATTTTCTTTTATTTTTCGTTCTGAAATTCCGATTTTCTCCGCTAACTCTCTGGCAGAAACGTATTGATTTTCTGAAACATATTTCAATATTTTTTGTTGATTTTCAGTGACCTTTTCAGTGACCTTTTCAGTGACCTTTTCTACTCCCCTTTCTGTTGAATTATTTCTAGCCGCTTCCGCCATTTCTAAATATTCGTGACTTTGGTTGAATGTCAGATAGAAATAATTTTCATTGTAATTTATTTTTGGTGGTGGAGCATTTTCTTTCTTGCATATTTTTTTTATTCTTTCAAATCCAGTTCCCATTTTCTCGCCAAAATCTATCCTTGTGAATAAATCTGCTATAATTTGATTTCTTCTAAATACTGTTTTACCAAGAACAAAATTCTTTGGTTTTAACCAATAATTTTCAATTCTTATTTTATCAGGAAAAAATTTCAGAATATTATTATGTCCATGTTCAAAATAGTATTTGTGCATCACAGAATTTATCACTGCTTCTCTCATTGCATCAAATGGATATTCATATATGTTTTCTCGTTGCGGATTTCCTGTGAAACGATAGGCAACCTTTGAATAAAGCCTGACAAATTTCATAACTTCTTCGACAATTTCAATTAAATTTCCTTCTACTTCCTTTCTATCTATGATATCCACACCTTCATTATCTTTGAATAGAGCCACAGTAAAAACCGACCAAGGAATAAATCTCTGGGGTTCTTTTGCAAAGAACAATATTCCAGCATTATTGAAACATAGTTTTCCTTCCTGTTTTTCTGCTACACCCAAACCAATAAGTATTTTTTCTATATCTCTGGTTTTTGATATTCCTGATAATTGTAAAAATTTCTTAAACTTATTTCTATCAAAATCATTGGGATAATAAAATCTTCTTTCTATCAGCTCATCAAATCTTGACTTTCCTTCTGCTTTGAACAATTCAATTATTTCATTTCTGGTTAATTTCTGGCTATTTGGTCCTATTCGCTTATAAAAACCAGAAGAACATTTATACGGTTTGTCATCTCCTTCTTCAACTGATACGATTATTATGTTGTGCAAATCTTCAATAATTATTTTGATCTTTGGCTCACAATTGTTTGCAATATCCTGAATTTGTGATTTGATTTTATTTGATATATTAATGCCTTTTATTTTTCCTAAATCATTCACTCCCATAAGAATTTTTCCACCTGAAGAATTGGCAAATGCTACAATTTCTTTATCTAGATTGTTTAAACTCTCCTTAAATTCAATTTTATATCCTTCTCCTTGTTTTATTAACAACTCCAATTGTTCTTTCTCTATTTTCATCATGTTAATCCCTCGCCACACAAAAGCAAAGAATGCTTTAGTGTATAGTAAAAATCAGTGTCTTGTTTAATTTGATCAAGATTTCTGTCATCAATTGTCAATATATTGACATCACCAAACCTCTCCCTTAAACTATTCTGCAATCCAGCTATTCCTATTTCACCAGGATGTTTTTGCAGTCTAATCCAAAAATTAATAACATTCTGTTTACCATTGTTTCCATGTGCCCATGCACCATATACACCAATACTGTTTGGATTCAGTTTTTTTAATTCATCTGCTATTAGAGAAAGCTTAGCAATATTCAGCATTCTCTTTAGACTACACACAAAAGGATTTTCAATATTTAGAATAATATCATTTCCTTTTTTTCTCACAATATTATTTTCAACAAGAACCTGAATATAACCAGACACAGCTCCTTTGCTCACATCAGCTCTTCTGCCAAGCTCACTTACTTTGTGAACAGCACTTGGATTATCCAAAATATCTTCTAAAATCCGAGTCCTCTCATTAGTTGAAAATAACATACTAATATGACTGTTTGTAATATGACTTGCCTGCAAGCTATTTTGCAGAACAGGATAGCTATTTCTATCATGACTCGCTTGCGAGCTATTTGTATTATAAGAATCGCGAAGCGATTTACTATTTTGTGGATTAAGATTACTACTTGTATCATGACCAGATTTTGAAGAAATCTGGCTATTTCCCTTTTCTTTGTTCATATAAACTAAACATATTTTTCCAAGTATATAAACATTTTGTTCATGAAAAATATAAAATATGTTCATATTATAATGATTAAATCTTCTTTAGAAGATTTTACTATTTACAAACAGCAAGATTCATATAAAATGAACAATATATTCATACTAAACGAACATTTTATTCACTCAATACAAACAGATTACCCATAATCAATACAATCCTAAAGAGTTTACATTGCCAATAGAAAGAAGTGTGAACCTCCTTCGGTCACAGACCGAAGGCATCTTGTGCTAGGCCCTTAGAAAATCCTTTATTGATTTATTCACATTATTTGCACTATGCTCTTTTTTCTTGCCCTGATTTCTGATATAATTGTATATAGTTTCTGGATC
>JAZDMZ010000016.1:0-6062 GCA_043800495.1 Candidatus Aenigmatarchaeota archaeon | reverse complement strand
GTTACTATCTCTGTTTTAAAATTCTCCTTTGCCAATTTCATTAATATATTCATTAGTCTTGTTCCAATACCACTATTTCGTATAGATATATCTAATGCAATTCCTAGATCAGCAATATGAGAAAGGCCATGCTTTTTTTTGCTTATTTCTGCACTTCCTTTGTATTGTCCATTTACTATAACTACAAGAGGTATTGTTTTTCTTTTTTTCATTTCTTTTATCAATGAAATTGTATGTTCTTTCGTCTGCTTAAGACTTTGTTTATCAATCACAGCAAGATATACTTTTTCTTTTACCAGTTTGTTTATGAATTTGGTTGAATCTTTGTAATCACTGAGTTTACGAGTACTAAACATCACTTTCATTTTCTTACCGTCTTTTTCTACAGCAAACTCTTCTATGAGCTGTCCTGGTTTGAATACATCTGTTTTCATTTTCATCACTATTCTATACTATTTATTCCCATTGATGCACTTGATTATGTCTTTATGGATTGCTTTGTTTGATAGCACAAAGTCTGGTTTGTATATGTCTACTTTGTTACCTGATGTGTCTGATACTATTCCGCCTGCTTCTTGAACAAGAAGACAACCTGCTGCAATATCCCATGATTTTGAACCTGGTGATACTAATGCATCTGCTCTTCCTATGGCAACAGAGGCTGCATTATAGGTTGCACAGCCCATTACTCTAAAACAATGTGGATATTTTTTATTCAGATTTAGAAACATTTTCTTTACTTTATCTGATTTATTTATCTGTCGCATTCCACCAAACAGAACAGATGACTTCTCATCATGTCTGTCTGACACATGAATCTTTTTTCCATTTAAAAATGCGCCCATTCCCTTAACTGCATGTAGTTTTTCACCTAGTTTAGGCAGATGAATAACAGCTAGAACTATTTCTCCATTTTCTTCTAGAGCTACTGTTGTTCCAAATATAGGAGAAGCTCTTGCAAAGTTCTGTGTTCCATCAAGTGGATCAATTATCCATTTTCGTCCTTTGCTTGCTTTTTCACCACTTTCCTCAGCAAGTATGCCATAGTCAGGAAAGTGTGATTCTAATATTTGTATGATTGCTTTTTCTGCATCCAGATCTGCTTGAATTCCAATATCTCCATAGCCTTTGTTAGATATGTTCAATTCTTTATTATAATTTAATAATAATTTTCCTGCTTTTTCACATGCCAGCTGGGCTACCCTAAGTTCTTTTTCAAGATTGTTTGTTTTCATGATATCACCTTATTTTCTCAAATGCTCCTCTATCTGAACCGCGGAAACTACGTTTCCCCAGTTTGAAGGTCCTCCTGACCCTTCCTTTGTCTGAGTCTATCTTATTTTCTCAAATGCTCCTCCTAGCTGGAATATTTTTGATTCATTCAGATGATCTGCGATTAGATGCAGACCTATTGGTGTTTTTTCCTTTACTGGTATTGAGAGATGTGGCAGACCTGCTAGGTTTGCAGGAACTGTCAGGAAATCCATTTGATAATGTTCCACTGGTTTTAATTTTTTTATCTCACTGAATTTAGGAGGAAGTATTGGCATTGATGGTGCTGCAATTGCATCAAATTTGCTGAACAATTGTTTGAATTCATTTATGAGCAATGTTCTTACTTTCATTGCCTTTAGATAATAGGCATCTCTATAGCCAGCCATTCTTGTAAATGTTCCTAGCATTATTCTTCGCTTTGCTTCTTCACCAAGATATTTTGCTCTTACAATTGAGAAGTATTCATTAAAATTTCCTGAAAGTTTTTCATGGGCTCCGTATCGCATTCCACAATATTTTGCCAAATTTGTAGATGCTTCTGCTGTTGCAATGATATAGTATGCTGCAATTGCATGTTTTGTGTGTTTTAGAGAAACTTTTTTATATTCAGCTCCCTGGGATTCCATTTTATGAATACTGGTCCATACTTCTTTTTCTACTTTTTTATCAAGATTTTGAAAATATTCTTTTGGTACTGCTATTTTTACACCTTTGAGATCATAGTTGACTTTAGTATAATCAGTTTTCTCACCAATGGTTGTCTGATCTTTATCATCCTTTCCTGCTATTATCGATAATATTAGTGCAGCATCATCTACGCACTTTGATATAACACCTATTTTATCAAGAGAATTTGCGTAGTCAATCAGTCCATATCTACTTACCAATCCATAGGTTGGTGTCATACCGACGACAGCACAAAATGCAGAAGGACAGGTAATAGAACCACCTGTTGACTGTGCCAGTGCAACATGTGGATAATCTAATGCTGCTGTTAGTCCTGCTGCTCCTCCTGATGATCCACCACACGAACAACTTGGATCTAGTGGATTTTTTGGAATATCATAACCAGAGTTTGTGGAAAATGTTCCAAAGCCAAATTCATCCTGATTAGTTTTTCCTAGCACTATTGCACCATTTTCTTTGATTCTTTCAACAACGGTTGCATCAAATGTTGGCACATAGCCTTGGAGTATTCTAGAACCTGCGCAACTTTCTAAACCACGAACACAGATAGAATCCTTTACACTCATTGGTAATCCATGTAATGGTGGTTTTAGATAAAGCCTGTCTTTTATGTTGCAAAGATTTCGCATAAACCCAAATCTTTCATTAAGTTGTTCTGTTTCTTTTAGCACACAGTCAGCAAATTCAATAAAATTTATATTTCCTTTATTAGATTCATTTAAAAATTCTCTGACTGATATCTTATATTTCTTCATAAAATCACTCTTCCGCTCTCGCTTCGTTCACCATATGCGCACTTCGTGCTTGTTCACGTTGCTCGTTTGGATATATTTTTTCATAATCATAACCTTTAAATTTATAATGAACTAGGTCCTTTGAAAAAACCATTTTCCTTGTGTTTTGTATTTGCAAGTGCTTTCTCCTGACTAAGGGATTCTTTTACAATATCTTCTCTAAAAACATCTTTTATTGGAATTGGCTGAAAACTTGGCTTTGTTTTACCAACACTGAGTTTGTCAAGATCCTTGAACATGGATAAAATATCAGTTAGATCTTTTTGCATGGCTTTCAATTCTTTAGAACTAAGACTAAGACGGCTAATTTCTGCAACATGTTTTACATCAGCTGGTGTTATTTTTGGCTTTGGCATCATTGAATATTCATTTGAAGATATTTATAATGAAATGAATAATTGTATTTATTATGGTATTTGTTTATTTCATATATAGTATCAATGAATTATAATAAAATTTCATTGTTTCATTGAGTACTATATTACTTGTTTTGCATCATTTTATGATAGTAGAGAAAAGGGGCGTTTTTAATATAAGCTAACTAAGTTATATTATGGAAGAACAGGCAAAGCTTGTTTATATTTCAAATTCATGATTAGCATAGCTAATCTGAATTTTCAGGTGAATACGTATTCACCGTGAAAAAATCAATTATAGCAATCCCACAAAACATTCAGTATAATAATTTGTGGGTTGCTATACATGGTGAACTATGTTCAACCATGTATGTGAAATCGGTGTATCATACAAGAAAGAACTATGTTCTTTCTGTACACAAAGATTCTTTGAATCTTTGTTGTATCCGGATTATTTACCGGTTTCACTATAAATAATATAAGGTTTTCAAAATGGAAGAGACCAGGGTTGCAACAAGGGCTGCTGAAAAAGCAGGAATTTTTCTAGCAAAGCATTTCAAAAAATTACATGTTGTTAGTGAAAAAAGTCCAAGAGAGTTTGTAACAGAGGCTGATAAGGAAGCTGAGAAAATAATAATAGAATATTTGAAAAAAAAGTATCCTGATTATGCTATTTTATCAGAGGAATCTGGTGCTTCTGGTGAGGGAAGATATAGATGGGTCATAGATCCTTTGGATGGAACTATAAATTATATGCTTGGAATACCATTTTTTGATGTTGCCATATCTCTCGTGCTAAAGGATAAACCATTGATCAGTGTTGTCTATGCTCCTATTACAAATGATATGTATGTTTCTGAATTATTTCAAGGTGCAAAATTAAATGGTAAGAGAATACATGTATCAGAACAATCATCCATTGAACATGCAATATCTACATTTTGTCATAGTACAACACCAAAGGAAATCAATAGAAACATAGAGATATATTCTAAAATGAAAAAAATCAGTGCTGTATTTAATCAGCCTAGGGCTGGTAATCTTGAGATGGCAATGATTGCTTCTGGTAAATTGGATGCATTTATGAATAATGGTGCAAAAACCTGGGATACTGTATGCGGTGCTCTTTTGATTAGAGAAGCTGGTGGTATTGTAACAGATTTCCAAGGCAGTCAATGGACAATGAAATCAAAGGATGTTCTAGCAACAAACAGATATCTGCACAATAAAATAATTGCTACTATAAAAGACGTTTAGATTAGAGTAATGGATAGTAAAATTACAATTTCTGATTAAGAAATTTTCCTTTATATCTTGCATTACCTTTGCAGGTTTCAAATATTACAGTACATACTCTGGTTCCTGGTTTAATTGCAACTGACTCTGGATGTGCATTGAAGAATTCAAGAACCTGTCTATTTTTTACACCTGGTTGTATGAATGCTGCTGTTATATGAACCATGAGACCAAGACGAGCAAAACGACTGCGACCCTGTATCCAGCCACATATATTATCTGGAAGAGTTAATTCTTCATTTGTAATACCAAGAGCACTTTCACCTGATTCTAGAATAAATGGTTTTGTTGTTCTGACAATTTTTGTTATTTTTTTATAATCAGCATGCTCATCAATTAGAAGATTTTTTCCTGTTTTAATGAATGTTCTAAATTCATTTCCAATACTCATGTCATAGGAAGCTGGTCCTAGACTTTTTTTTCTAAATGGTTTTATTTTGATTCTTTCGTTCTTAATCTCTTTCAGAATCTCATCTCGTGTTAGGATCATGATATAAATATTCTATTGTCTGTATTTATCTATGCAGAAAGCAAATGAAGCTCTAAAGAAGCAGTTTGGTTATTCTGATTTTCATCCTATGCAAGAAAATATTATAAACGATGTTCTTGCTGACAGAGATGTTCTTGTTCTCATGCCTACTGGAAGCGGAAAATCTTTGTGTTATCAGCTGCCTGCTATCATGAAAGATGGAATAACTATTGTCATATCACCGCTTATTGCGTTAATGAAAGATCAGGTTGATGGCCTGAGAGCCAATGGCATTGGAGCGTCTTGCATAAACAGCTCATTAAGTATAAAGGAAATAGAAGACGCAAAGATAAAGCTTCTCGAGAATAAAGACAAACTATTATATATTGCCCCAGAAAGACTTACATCATCTAATTTTCTTTGTTTTCTTAAAATGTTAAAGATAGCTTTGTTTGCGATTGATGAAGCGCACTGTATATCAGAATGGGGACATGATTTCAGGCCAGAATACGGAAAACTCAGCATACTTAGGGAAATGTTTCCACACGTGCCTATAATTGCTCTTACTGCAACAGCTGTTCCTGATGTACAGAAGGACATAATACAGGCGTTGAAACTTTCTGCGCCAAGAATATATAAAGCCAGCTTTGATAGGCCAAATCTTTTTTATTGCGTGCGGCCAAAAGAAGATACATACGAACAAATAATACATCATATAAGTAAACACCATAAAGACTCTGGAATAATATATTGTCAAGGCCGCAAATCTGTAGAAAAGCTTGCAGAGAAACTACATAAAGACGGTTTTCGCGCACTTCCTTATCATGCTGGCCTATCAAAAGAAACAAGAATCAAAAATCAAGAGATGTTTAAAAAAGACGATGTAGAAATAATAGTAGCAACAATAGCATTTGGCATGGGCATAAACAAACCCAATGTGCGTTATGTAATACATTACGATCTGCCAAAAAATATTGAAAGCTATTATCAGGAAACTGGAAGAGCTGGAAGAGATCAACTGGACAGTGACTGTATTCTTTTTTTCAGTTATGGCGACAAAAAAAAGATTGAAATACTTATAGACAAATCGAAGAATCAGCAGAAAAAGGCAGTGGCCTATAGAAAACTCGTGGAAATGATAAAATTCTGCGAGAATCTGCAATGCAGAAGAAAGTTTCTTCTTGA
>JAZDMZ010000011.1:0-11497 GCA_043800495.1 Candidatus Aenigmatarchaeota archaeon | reverse complement strand
CACCTTAATTACATTATTTATTAATAGCTAAGTCTTTTAGACTTAGATAGAATAAAAATAGCTAATTCATTTCATGAATTAGTCAAAATAATAAAATAGGTGACTAAATGGTTGGTAAACGTCTTAGAAAACCAGCTGAAGCAATTCTAGAAACAAAGAAAAAGAAGAATATGGGAAAGACCATAGGCTATCTTGTATTGTCAGCAGTTTTGTTGGCAATTGCAGCAGCAATCGCAAGTGCAAAAACAGGTCTTCTATTAGGAATGATAGAAACAGGTCCATTGGTATTAGCAGTTGGAATGTTTCTTTTAGTTGTTGTAGGAGCATTTGTTGTTGGCTGGATTGTAACATTGATAGCTACAATATTAGGAGGAAAAGGAGATCAATATGAGGGATTGACATCTGTTACAAATGCGCTTTTTGTACCATCAATAGGAGCATTGGTAGCTGTATTGGTGTCATTTGTTCCATATGTTGGGCTTCCATTGATATTCCTAGTATTGGCTATATCAATATCAATAGGATTAGCATCTCTGTACAGGTCTGTTAAAGAACTGTTTTCAACAGATATGATAACAGCATTTGTTGTTGTCAGTGTTCTGTCATTGGCGCTGATCTTAGCACTGTTTGCAACAATGATATCTCTCTCAGCAATGGTGCCTTTTTCAAAATTTGCTTTAGCTTAATTGGAAATGAATAGCTTTTCTGCAAAGCAGAAAAGTCATGATATTTTTTTGTTTTATTTTCAATTTTCTTAATAGTTATTTCTTTTCAATAAATATAGTGTAAGACATAACTTTTTAGAGTTGATATATGATAATTATGTCTTCACATATAGTAAGGATAAAAATATTATAATCTGATTAGTTTTGTCCATTACTATAATCATTATAGAAATAACTATTCTGCTTCGTAGTCTTCAAAGAACATAAGTTCTTTGAGATCTCAGAAAACTTTTGTTTTCTGCAGAAATAGTTAATATATACTGGAAATAACAAATAATTCTTATCTTTATGATGAAAATAGCGATTTCTCTAAAAGAGATCGTCATTATACAGTGGATGATGTGCTAATATGAAAAGAAAAGGTGTTATTGACATTAGTGTTTTGATGGCAGTGATTTTCTTTGTTATGGCAGTTATTATTCTTTTTAGTGTTGTGAGAGGGTTTGGAGTTCCTCATAAACAAACTGCATTTGCAAACACAGAATTATTAAGATTGACTATGAACAAGGCTTGTATTGATGGAAGTGCTACAATGGATGGTTTTGAATTACCACAAACCATACCACCTGATTTTGGAGGGGTTTATGATATATTTCCAAGAATATTTGTAACAACAAATGGCGATCCGACTTATTTGTTGTATTATGAGAATTTTCCTGCTGGTGAAGCAATTGGTTGGGAGGTTTTCACAAAATCTAATGCAAGATTGGTAATGCCAGCTCCTAGTGATATAGAAGAAATGACTGTTGATGAAGCTGCAAGATTTCTTAGAAATCAGAGATATGAGATATTGGGAAAATACTATGAGGCAAATAGATTAGCTAGTTCTCAGGCTATTCTTGATACTATTTTATATTCAAATATAGTATTGGAAAACGTTGTTCAGGAAAATACATTTGGCCCATCTGTAGAATTACCAACATTGGGTATACTTGGTGATGTTGGTTATTGGGAAGACAAGGGATCTTATAGATTTTATAAATTCCAGACCTATGGTTTGATGCCTGCTGTTAACAAAACATTGGTAAAATATAGGTCATGTGGTCCTGGTAATCTTTGTCTAAAAACCAGGGAAGGGATATATGCATTTCCTTTGGATGCATGTGAAGGAAAGATAGATTATGTTCAATTGGTTTATGATGTAAAAGGATTGTACGTGGATATAACAAATATTGATTATATTGAAAAAATATCTGATTTTTATTTAGCAAGTCCTTGTGGATATAGTGAAAAAATTGTTATAGAGAAAACCCAATGTAATTATGGATCATATGCCTGTAAAAAAATGGTAAGTGTTCCAATATATGATGTAAAACAAAATGATGAAAAGAAAGATATTATGACTGTTGTCGGTGAACACTATGAATGTCTTGATAGTATTGGTCTATTAAATACAGATTATGGTAATGCTGTATCTGGTGCACGAAATTGTCTTAGAGTGAGTTTTATATCAACTGTTGGTAAGAATGATTTTTGTTGGACACAAAGTTGGCCAAGGGTTGGTACTAATACTATGCAACCAGTGAGTGCTTCTACTGAATATAATAAAGAAGTTTTTGGTATTATTGTAAAAGGAATTAGTGTTCATGAAAAACTTCTTAATGAGTATGAAGAATGGTCTAAAAAAGCAATAAAAACATTGGGACAGTTTATTTCATTGACAAAATGGACATGGCCAGGATTTTTTAATGCTGAGTATACTAAACAGGAAATCAATAGGATAACTAGTTGATAATATATGGCAATAAATTTTACAGGCATATTCATGACATTTCTTAGGCTCTTTGCCTATGCTATGGTAATTATTGTATTTATTGAACTGGTGTTTTTGTTCTCTGTTGTTGTGAATACTCATGAGATGGATAAGGTAACTCTGGAATTGTCTGAGAATATGATGTCATCTGATTATAATGTTGATGGAAATCCACTTACCA
This sequence comes from Candidatus Aenigmatarchaeota archaeon, assembly GCA_043800495.1. Classification (GTDB taxonomy): domain Archaea; phylum Aenigmatarchaeota; class Aenigmatarchaeia; order GW2011-AR5; family JACRAC01; genus JACRAC01. The sequence continues at coordinate 8,838 of JAZDMZ010000011.1, read as the reverse complement.
TAAGCAGAGCAGTTTTTAGCTATGATGCATTGATTGGGCTTAATGCAAAGAAGTATATAGAGCCTGTTAGAAACTGTGAATATGGAGCACGCTATGAGTTTTATGATTTGGAAAAGAATGAACTGGTTGCATCATTTGGATATCTGAAGAGAAAAACAATTACTGCAGATCCATCATATAGAACTGCTTTAGAATTTCCAAGTTTCAAAAAATCATTTTATGTTGGAATTGCAAGAAAAGATAGTTTAGGTAGTTATTCTATTGTTCCTGGAAAATTTGATATCTGGCTCTATGATTCAAGTTTGGCAAGATTATCATGTGCTGTTGAAAAAGCATGGTATAGTAATGAGGTAAGTGATATGAAGATAGATTATTTGGGAAATTCTATTGAATATAATAATGATATGATTGTTTTTGGAACAGAAGAAAGAATGCTTCCTGGTATAACATTAGCACAGTTGGATATACCTGATTCTGTCTATGAGGATGCGAGGAAATCTGGCAAAAGCGTTGTGCTTGTGGTGGTTCCTGTCAAGAGAACTAGATATAATCTAAATGATGTTTGTGTTGACTGGCGAGAGCCAGGTGCAGAGAATTGGAAACCTGATGAGATAGATATTTCGAATAATAATAGAATAATATGCATGAAAGCAGTGATAGAATGATGGATAGAAAAATGAAAGGAGGTATGGAATTAGAGGATCTTGGAATGACTATTATATTTTTTGTTATTCTGTTTGCTGTTGTAACCATTGCAGTTGTTATTATATTTTTCACATTTAATAATCAGGCAAAATTTAGTAATGATTATGCTGTTCTTTCTGGAAAATCCTATTCTATTTCAGAGGTTTTGGTAGCAAGAAGCTATGAGACAAGGACAAATCAGGATAGTGTTTTTGATGCTGTTATTGGAAGTGCTGTTCCAATTGAATACAAAGAACCGTTTCTAAAGGCATCGATTAAATATGGAATATCTCCTAATCTTATTGCAGCTATTTTCAAATGTGGTGAACATAGTATTTATCCAAGTGGTACTATATCAGGAGGTTATATTACCAACACTGCTGCCAATGACCTGGCTGCAAATTGGCCTAATATTAATGGACCTTGGGCAAGTTCACCTGTTGGTGCAAGTGGTCCTTTTCAATTTATGCCAGGAAGCTGGGAAACCTATAAGGATGATTGTAATAGTGATGATGTAAAGGATAAACAAAATATATATGATGCAGCATGTGCTGCTGCAAATCATTTAAAAACCAGAATGAGCTGGCCTGCTAAATATGATGACAAAATCAAGACAACCATATGGTATTATAATAATGCTAATTGGTATGTTGATAGGGTTTATAGCTGTTATAATTATCTTGGAGGAAGAGCTGGTTATTATTATGTTTCTAGTGATGATAGAAATGCATTTGATCATAGTCTTGCAATGACAATAACTGGCAATGATGAAATTGCAATGTCAGCTGGGTTTGTTAATGAGATATCAGGATTTATGGATAGATATGAATTGGGTTTTTATTCAGTTGATGTTAGTAAACTTAGTTTAAATGAGGATACAAGTAAAACCACTGAGCTTATTCAAAAAGTTAGTAAAGCTGCTACTTTTTGTGGTTCTTTGATGGAAAACTGTGCTGGAAATAGTCAGGATATAAAGTGTATAGCTTATTGTGAGCCAGGTGTTTGTAGTCCTGGTAGAGAGAAATATGCAAAGGGCAATGAATTTTGTGGAAAATCTGTTTGTTGTTCAGAAAGATATGACTGGACAAATATGGTATATACTTCTTACAGGACAACAGAAATTTCGTGTTTTGGAGGAAAGGGTGTTTGTGCAAAAACCTGTGCTCTTGGAAGAGAACATGTGATTGAATATGATACTGATTGCAAGAGTATGGTGTGTTGTGTTCCTGTGCTTCCTGAAAAACTTCCAAAGGTCAGTGATCTAGGAACAGAGGTTTCAATACCATTATTATATAAGACAACCAAGAATGATCCTAGTGGTGTATTAGGGTATTTGACAATAGGTGTTAGTAAGGATTGATGATTATGAAAATAAAAAAGTGTGTGAATAGTAAATTGTGTAGTGGTTATAATACAAATAACTCTTTTCTGAAAGAAAAGAATCATGCTAAAAAAGGACTGGCGTCATTGGAGATATTGATAACTACTTTTTTTATATTGGCAATGCTTTTTATTTTTGGTGCACTTGCTATAAACAATACTATTAAGCATGAGGAACTTGCTATGTTGCAGAAAGATGTGGTCAATGTAAAAAATACATTTTCCTTATTTAATAGATCATTGGATTCTACCTGGTCTTTTTCAACTGTGCAGGCATTGTATGAGGCAAGTGAAAGTGGATTTGAGCCAACTGTTGTGGGCACTGATGCAAAAGCTTATTGGTATAGATTTCATTCAGAAAAAGAGTATGATGATATAAAACTTCCAGCAGTTGTAGATAGCCAATCTGCTTCGCAGACTGGTCAGAATAGTGTTCCAAATAGATGTAGTAATGGTAATCCTGGAATGTGTCTTCCCCAGTCTGCAAATGTACAAAATGCTATGAATATGACAATGGAAAAAATATGGTTTGATCTTGGTAGTGTACCGTACACTGTTTTGGAAAATCCAGTAAAGATCACTATTCCTGCAAAAATTGGTACAAATAGCCAGCCTGTTGCACAGGCTGATCAAAATAAATTAGATATAAATGTGATAAATTTTTGGCCAGCTGGTGATAGATTTTTCTATGAAATTGCTACTCATGTTATTATAGAAGGCTATAGAACAGATATGAATACCTATGCTATTAGTAATGGGTATATTACGACAGGACTTGGTAAAATGATAAAAATAGGTTGGATGGCTGTTGGTATTGCAATAAAATTTAGATATGATTTTATCAACTTTGGTCAAGATTTAAAGTATGATAAAAATACTCCAGGTTATTCATACATTGAATCTAATTTTAAACGACAGCTTCAGATGGAAAGCAATGAAATGATGAGCATTGCAGGCACAAATAATATTATAGTTGGTTTAGATACAGATGTTAGTTTTAGGGTGCCTGTTTCAGATGAATTTAGTAAAGATATAAAAAAAGGAGCAGGTCTTTTGGCATATTATGAAACTAATATAGAGATAGCTGAAGGAGAGAAAGTGGTAAGCACAGGGCCAATGACAGGTATTAGTGATGCTTGTGAAAATGTTGTTGGACCAGTTGCAATGCAAAAATACAAAGCATATGAATCCTATATTAGTAAATATGTTACTCAATATGATCTTTCAAAATATGTTGATTCTCCACAGGCATTGGTTGCTGCAATAATAACAATTGAAAGTAATTGGGATAAAACTGCTCAGAGTGGTGTTGAAGCAAGAGGACTGATGCAGATAATGCCTGGTACAGCACCAGAATGTAGTCCAGATAGTTATAATGATATGTTTGATCCTGAGAAAAACATACGATGTGGTATTATTGTATTTATCAATAAAATGAATGCAATGAAAAATTATGCTGCTACAAAAGAAGACTTGTTGAAATTATCAGTAGCTGCCTATAATGGAGGCCAGGGTTATGTACAGGGTCTTGTAAATAACCATGGAAAAAAATATTCTGATATAGAAGATTATCTTAATGATGAGACAAAGGATTATGTAAGAAATTTTATGCCTGAATATAGTAAATGGCAATTATGTACTGTTTCTGCAATACCAAGTATTGTTGATAGGCGAAGTGAGATGACTAAGCGATTGGGTATAAGTTGGTCAAACGGACGTTCAGGCAATGTTGATGCAATAGTCATTCATCATTGTGGAGGAGCATATACTGGCTGTGTTAATACATTAATGACAGGACCATATGCTTGTCATTATGTTATTAGTAAAACAGGGGAGATAACGCGATTGGTCAGTGATGAGAATATGGCAGCATGTACTGGTGATTATAATAGTAGAAGTATTGGTATTGAGACAGATGGTTCTGGTGATGATTGGACACCTGAGTTGATGAATAGTTTGGCAAATCTTGTTAGATATCTTGCTGATAAATATAAAATAAGTAAAGTACGTTTAGTAACACCATCAGAGGTTAGGGGTGGAAATGGTATTGTTGGTCATCGTGAGGTTGGGTTAACATATGGTTATGGTAAACCAGATCCTGCAAATTTTAATTGGGATGAATTTATTAAAGTGGTTAATAGAAATTCAGGCCTAAATCCACAGCAGGCAGCAGTGGATATTGTAAAAAACATAGATGATTATAAAATTTTGATTGAACAAAAAGCAAGTGCTATTGTATCATTGGAAAATAATTATTGTGAGGAAAGGGATGATAATCCATTGACAGGTGAGTCATCACGAGGAAATGTTCACCTTGCCTATGATATAATATACCAATCTCCTGTTGCAAAAGTTGTTTCTGCCTATGATGGTGAAATCATACTTGCTACAAATAATCCATCATCATATCTGGGATCTTGTGGTGGTGTTATTATGGTAAAATCAAGAATAGGAAGTGAGGATATTATAATATCCTATAGTAATATACTTGATCCTGAAAAAATACCTTTGATTGGTAAGCAGGTTAAAAAAGGGGATGTGATTGGAATAATAGCATCTGGTTGTAAAAGATATGGTAATAGTCCTTATCTTGAATTAAGGATTTTCAAAGCAAGTTTTAAGGTTCCTAGTCAGGCTGATTCAAAGAATGTTTGTGGAATGCAGACAGATTGTTGGAAAGATGCATATAGACAAAATGCTGATGCAAACGGATATGTGAATATAGAAAGTTATATTGGAGCTTTTAACAGAGGGGAGATAGGTATTATTCCATATTGGTGTTCTGCTATCAAATGGGAATCTGGTATGCTGTTTCATGAATCCATTAATCCTGTAAGAGGTAAAAATTTAAGATATTATGAAGATACTAATGAGTTTAAACAAGAGAGTTTTAAAATAAAATTTTCCATGGAAGATTGGTTTCCTGTTTTAGATTGTACACAGCAAGAGGAGTTGTATCAATGGCAGAGTCCTGGTGATATGTTGTGTTATGATAGTAAATTGTATACATGTGAGAGGCAGATATCTGGTCTTCCTAGTGAACAGATACTAAATAGAACAAAGAGCATAGGTCCTTATGTATGTTTGGTTGTTGTATCAGGAACAGGTTATAGAACAAAGTTTAGTTTGAGAGAACCTGGTCAGGTTCCTGAAACACAGTCATCTGGTATGAATAATTTTGATTGTCTTGCCTATGATCCTGGAAATAGTTTATGGACTAATCTTAATGGTGGATTTTGTCAAAATGATGACTATTGCTCTGATGAGGAGAGAATTACCTATGGTTCAGAAGTATGTCAATATTCAGCTGATTGTTGTTCTGGATAGATAGCTAATTTTCCATCAGAAAAATTAGTCATTGATATAATCTATATCTATAAATATTGAGGTAGTGTATAGTGATTATTATGAAGAATATGAAAGGAATATCATTATCAATGGAGACTGTGGTATTATTGATACTTATGGTTATTGTTCTTGCAGCTTTGCTTGGTTTTTTTACAGGTATTTTTAATCCTGCTCAGACTAAGATTGATATGCTAAGAAATAAGGAATCATTGTGTTTAAAATATGTATCAGTTGATCCTGGCTGTGGACATGCAAAAGAAATTATAGAACAAAAGGATTCGTATAAAACTGGTAAGTATTCTGAAGCATACACTGCTGCATATAGCATAGCAAATAATGTGTGCAATAAGCCAACAGGAGATGCTGTTTGTGGAACTGGAATTGATAATCCTACTGGAAAACCATATGAATGTTTATTGTCATGCTGTAGTATACAGTGTGGTAGATAAAGTTATATTATAACTTATTAATTCTTAGAATTTTGTATTTCTTTTTTATGTGTTTTGGTAGTTCTGGTTGGTCATAGCCAAGGCTTATAATATTTGGTTGTTCTTTTTTCAGTGTTTTTAAAATATTTCCATTATGGCCTATGATTACTTTGTCTGCTATACCTAGTTTTTCTATGGCTTTTTTTCGTTCTGTTGCATCTATTGCTTCAGTACCATATTTTTTTTCATTTCGTGTGTTATTTGAGATAACAACAGTTAGATGATCTCCTAGTGATTTTGACTTTTTGAGAAAATATATATGGCCTTTGTGAATATGGTTAAAACATCCGCCACAGAGTATTTTTTTAATCTTATTTTTCAATGTGTTTTTGATTAGGGTTTCAGATACAGGACCTTTTCTTACTATTTCTAATGTTAGTGTGTTGAATATTGTGGATGGTTTTGTTCTTTTTGGTTTGCGGTTAATAGCTGAATCTTTATCAAATTCAGACATTTTATTGATTACAATATCAGCATTTTTTATAATTTCTTTATCAATGTCTTTTATGTTATAGGGTTCTGGATTTCCTGATAGGTTTGCACTTGTTGATACCAGTGGTTTTTTCCAATATTTGAAAAGCTTTTTTACAAATCCATGAGAAGATATTCTAAATGCAATTGTGTCCTGATAAATAACCAAACCATTCCCTACATTTTTTTTCAGTGGTTTGGTTATATTATTTTTATTTCTTGCAATTAGTGTAAGAGGACCTGGCATTAGTTTTATCAAAAGTTTTGCAGGTTTATTCAATTGAATGTATTTTTCTGCCATTTTTTTGGATGAGACTAGAATTATCAATGGTTTCTTTTCACGTTTTTTCATTTCATATATTTTATTTATTGCTTTCTGATTTGTGGCATCTGCTCCAATGCCGTAGCAGGTCTCTGTTGGATATATAATAATACCTCCTTTTTCCAATATTTTGATGGTTTTTGAAATATTTGTGTTCTGCATAATATGAAGAATGTATTAGGATTTATAAAACAATTCATGTAATCCGCTGGTCAGAGACTAGTGGTATTTTTGGTATGTGGGAGTGTATTTTTTTTATAAAAGATTGTTTATTTGGTTCATCGTAGAATTAAAATAAAAGAAAAAAATGTAAATAACTTCGCGTTGCTCAGTCATTTTATAAAATAGCCAATTCTTTTCAGAAATTGGTTATTTTACTTTGCCAGTGTTACTCTGATTGTTGAGACACCGAATTTCTCATGGTTATCAGTTTCTATCTGTTCAGTTGCAATTGCTATTTCTTTTATCTTTGCATCTTTTATGAATTTATTTCTGACAACTTCTGCTACGTCAACAGCTTTGCTGATTGCTCTTCCTCGTGCTTTTATATGTATTTCTGTTTGTCCTGTTCCAAACTGTGTAACAACTGCCATTACATAGGCCATGGTAGGTTTTTTTCCTATTAGAACAACGTTGTCTTTGGATCCTTGTTTTTCTGTCATTTTTAACACCTTGTTTTTACTTTATTTGGTGTTGAAAAGAAGTCTTCTATTCTTAAAAGACTTCATTTTTTTCACCTCTTGTGGTTGCTAATTAGATTACTTTTATGTTTAAAGAATTTAAAGTCAATGTAATTGGTAGTCGACTGATTTACAATAGGCTGTGTAAATAGCAAAATTTTATCAATATTTGATTATCAATAAATTCAAGCTTTTTTTGAAAGACCAATCATGATAACACCAAGCAGTATTAGTATGATACCAATTGGGTTTATGGTTTCACTAAGGAAGAAATGGGCTAATATAATAGGTATTATAATACTAAGGCCTGCTATGGTTGATATGACTGTTGATATACTACTATAATAAAATGCTTTTTGCATTAAAAGAAATCCCACGATTGCAAGAATAAGAGCAATCCATGTTATTGGGTTTATGAAAAATTCAATATTTAATACACCTGTGCTGACAGCTATTTTTATGAGAAATGCAGCAATACCTAGCAACGTGCCTGATAATATGCCAAACAGTCTTCTATTGATAGTTTTGTTTCTTGAATCAGTTATTTTATGATTTATCCTATTGTTATCCATATTACACCAACTATTATTAAAATTATTCCTATTGATTCGTATATGCATGGTTTTTCTCTAAATGCTAAAATGCCAACTAGGATTGGGATTATCATGGATAGTGCTAGCAGTGGCTGGATTGTGTTTAGTGCCACAAAGCGTAGGGTAAATATATAGAGAAATATTCCTATGAAACCAATCAGCATAGAAAATAGCCAGATTTTGTTTTTGACCATGTTTTTTATTGAAAAATTTATCATTGCAGATAGTGAGTATTTTTGTATAGATGCTGATATGCCGTAGCAACAGGCTACGATTATTGATAATATTATGTCTAACATAATTAATTTTTGTTTTGTGTTTATAAATAATGTAAATCGCTTCACAAATACCTATTTATAGTCTTTTGCATATGTATGTAATAATATTGCAGAGTGATAATATGTCAGAAAAGGTTATAGTGCGAGAAGAGGCCACTGTGCCAAAAAGAGTTATTGTATATTGCTCCCCATTTTTTTACAAAGTTCCAGATTTTTTAAAAGAACTTAATGGTGGTTATGATCAATTGCTTAGAGGAGATAATGTGCTGGTATTTGTTTATAACTCAATGACACCAGAAGATAAATTAGATATTACAGCAAAAGCAGGTTCTTTTGGTTATCGTATTCTTAACCAAATTTAGTGAAGAAACAATTTATAGGTTGAACACAGTTCAACAATGTATACTAACCCGGTATTATCATGTCTGGAATCTTTATTTGGTTGCTATACATGGTGAACTCTATGAGTTCACCTGTACAGGCTGAACTATAGCATGTGACATAAATAACCAGACATATTATGATGTCACTGCTATATGCAGAAGACATTATTTTGTCCGAAAATTAATGTCTTCTACTATATGTTCAACCATG
>JAZDMZ010000047.1:0-5227 GCA_043800495.1 Candidatus Aenigmatarchaeota archaeon | reverse complement strand
ATGGCAAAAGACAAATCAGCAATTATCTCAGAAATCATGAAAGATCCAAAACATATTAGAAATATTGGTATCGCTGCACACATTGATCACGGAAAAACTACCCTATCTGATTCTCTTATAGCAGGAGCAGGAATGATGTCTGAAGAACTAGCAGGACATCAGCTTTTCATGGACTTTGACAAGCAGGAACAGGAGCGAGGAATTACAATATTTTCTGCAAATGCAAGCATGGTACATGAGTTTAATGGACAGGATTATCTTATTAATCTCATAGATACACCAGGTCATGTTGATTTCTCAGGAGATGTGACAAGAGCAATGAGAGCTGTTGACGGTGCCATTGTTCTTACAGATGCTGTTGAAGGAGTGATGCCTCAGACAGAAACAGTTCTAAGACAAGCACTAAGAGAAAGAGTAAAACCATTATTATATATCAACAAAGTTGACAGACTTATTCGTGAGCTTAAACTAACACCAGAGCAAATACAAGAAAGATTCATGAGAATAATCAGAGATGTTAATAATCTTATTATAAAATATGCTGAAAAAGATTATGCTGACAAATGGCTTGTTAAAGTAGAAGATGGTTCTGTTGCATTTGGTTCTGGATACAGAAAATGGGCATTATCTATTCCTTATATGAAGAAAACAGGAATTTCATTTAAAGATGTTATTGAACTAACACTAGCAGAAAATGAAAAAGAACTTTCAAAACGAGCTTCTATCCATCAAGTATTGTTAGATATGGTTATTAGCCATCTACCAAATCCAGCAGAAGCACAAGTATATAGAATTCCAAAAATATGGTTTGGTGATCCAGCAACACAAGTAGGAAAAGACATGATTGAATTAAATGCAAACGGTATATTATCAGCAGTTGTTACAAAGGTTGTTCCAGATCCACATGCAGGATTAGTAGCAGCAGCCCGTATATTTTCAGGTACAATAAAACGAGGTCAAGAAGTAATGCTTGTAAATCAACATAAAATACAAAGAGTTCAGCAGGTTGCAATATACAAAGGACAGCAAAGAATGCAGATGGAAGAAATTCCTGCTGGAAACATTGTTGCTCTGATTGGACTATCAGAGGCATTTTCAGGAGAAACTCTAACAAATTCAGATCAGGTAATACAAGCATTTGAGGCAATAAAACATATTTTTGAACCAGTTGTAACAAAGAGTATTGAACCAAAAAGCCCTAGTGATCTTCCTAGATTATTAACATTTTTAAAACAAGTTGGTAGAGAGGATCCAACATTGGCAATTAGCATAAATGAAGAAACAGGTCAATATTTAATTTCTGGATTAGGTGAACTGCATTTAGATGCAAAGGTTGAAAGACCACTAAAAGAAAAAGGAATAAATGTAGTTACATCACCTCCAATTGTTGTCTATAGAGAAACAGTAAGAGGAGAAGGTCCTGTTGTAGAAGGAGTTTCTTCAAATAGACATAACAGATTTTTCCTAAGTGTAGAAGAACTAGAACCTAAGATAATGCAGGCACTGATTGATGGAAAAGTTAGACAAGCAAATGTAAGAAAGTATTTAAAAGAGATTGGTAGAGAATTATATGAAAATGGTATGGAAAAAGAAGAATCAAAGAAATTAGTTGATATCTATAATAAAAATATTATAATAGATGCTACAAAAGGAATACAATATCTTCATGAAACAATTGAGCTGATAATAGAGGCATTTCATAGTATAATGGATAAAGGGCCTCTTGCTAATGAACCTTGTTCAGGATTAAAAATAAGATTAACAGATTGTAAGCTTCATGAAGATGCAATACATAGGGGTCCTTCACAGGTAATTCCAGCTATTAATGATGCTCTGAAAACATCTATGATGAAAGCAAAACCTACTCTGCTAGAGCCACTGCAGATAATGCGTATTGATGTGCCTGATGAATTGATGGGCAGTGCTATTTCACAGGTCCAGAACAAAAGAGGTTCTGTAATAAATGTAGAAAGTGAACTAGGTACAACAAACATCACAGCCAGATTACCTGTTGCAGAAATGTTTGGATTTGAAGCACAGCTAAAATCAGCAACAGGTGGTAAAGGATTCTATTCATTAATAGACATTATATTTGACAAGATTCCTGAAGACATAAAACTCCAGGTAGTTAACAGAATCAGAGAAAGAAAAGGTCTTTCAAAAGAGTAATAGAGCAAGAAAGGAGTAAAATAGACCCCATACAAACATTTATAAAGTTTACTACATATCTAATTTAAAGTAATTCATGAATATCAATAGCTGTTCCTAAGAACAGTCATACTAATAGCTGTTTTACAACAGTTATGATATAAAAAAAGCTGACAGCGTATTTTCGCTACAAGCAGAAACAAAGTTTCTGCTGTACAACAGGAAATATCTATTTCCTGTTTGTAACATTTTTAGCGTTTGCATACGTTGTTAGCAAAAAAGGTTATTGGTGATTTAAATGGCAGAGAAAAAACCACATATGAATTTAGTGACTATTGGTCACGTAGACGCTGGAAAATCTACATTAGTAGGAAGAATGCTCTTTGATAGCGGTGCTATTAGAGAAGATCAGATGAGAAAGCTAAAAGAATTAGCAAAGGAAAAAGGTAAAGATACTTTTGAGTTTGCATTTGCAATGGATAGACTAAAGGAAGAACAGGAAAGAGGAATTACCATTGACATCATGCATGAGAAATTCCATACAAACAAATCTTATTTCACTGTTATTGACTGCCCTGGTCACAGGGATTTTGTCAAGAACATGATAACAGGAACAAGTCAGGCAGATGCTGCAATACTTGTTGTCTCTGTTAAAGATGGTATACAAGAACAGACAAAAGAGCACACATATCTTGCAAAAGTTCTTGGTGTACAGCAAATGATTGTTGCATTAAACAAGATAGATACTGTAAACTATGACGAAAAAAGATTCAATGAAGTCAAAGCAGAGGCTGAAAAACTTTTGAAAGGAGTTGGTTTTAAAATAGACACAGTGCAATTTGTGCCTGTTAGTGCATATCTAGGAGACAATACAGTAAAAAAATCTGACAAACTTCCTTGGTACAAAGGTCCAACAATGATGGAAGCACTGGATAAATTTACTCTTCCAGAGCAACCAGTTGAGAAAGCTTTGAGAATGCCTATTCAAGATGTGTACAGCATCACAGGAGTAGGTACAGTACCTGTTGGAAGAATTGAAACAGGTATTCTAAAGCCAAATGACAAGGTAATCTTCATGCCTTCAAAAGCACAAGGAGAGGTTAAGAGTGTAGAAATGCATCATGAACAACTAACTGAAGGAAGACCTGGTGACAATGTCGGTATAAACATCAGAGGTGTTAGCAAGACAGATATTAAAAGAGGAGATGTACTGTCTCATGTAAACACACCTGCTACAGTTGCAAAAGAGTTTACTGCACAGATTATTGTGCTAAACCACCCATCTGTTATATCAAAAGGATACACACCAGTATTCCACATACACACAGCACAGGTGGCATGTACAATAACAGAGATTCTAAAGAAATTGGATCCAAAAACAGGTGCAGTTGCTCAAGAACATCCTGACTTTATCAAGACAGGAGATGCAGCTATTGTAAAAATAAAGCCATCAAAACCAGTTGTAATAGAAACACAAAAAGATTTCCCACAACTTGCAAGATTTGCAATCAGAGACATGGGAATGACAGTTGCTGCTGGTATCTGCATTGAGCTTGAAAAGGCATAATTGTAATTAGCTAAAACGCATTTGCATTTTAGTTATTTTATTTAATTTTTATTTCCTTTAACATATTTCTGGTGCTAACATGGAATATATAGCAGAACAATTACAGAAAGAATTAATGAGTAGTACAATTGCTTTTATGAAAGGTTTTATAGTGAAACCGGTAAATATATTACGAAGCATAACTTTCTAGACTAAATGTGCTTCGTACATATTATTATTATCAGATTTATCATTGATATTACAATATCAATAGGTATTTAAAGACTTGACATCATAATAACAACATGATTGACCTTAATATTCAGAACCCATGGTGGATGAACAAGAACAGCATAGAGAATGATGAAAAAATAATATCAGCTCTAAGAGGAGAGAAAGTATTGTATAGTTTTGACATTAAAAAAAATACAATATTGTTTGGTCCAAGACAGGTAGGAAAAACAACAATGCTGAAATTGTTTATAAGAGAACTGTTGCATAAAGGAGTTAATCCGAGAAACATATTCTATTTTTCATGCGAACCAATAAATAAAAAAGAAGAGCTAGTAGAAGTATTGTCTGAATACGACAATCTATCACATTCAACCAAAGGAGATAAATATATATTTTTGGATGAGATTACGTTTGTAAAAGAATGGGAAATAGGCATAAAATACTTTGTAGAAACTTTGAAAACAGGTCTATTGATTGCAACTGGTTCAAATGCATCGTCATTAAAATCAGGCACAGAAAGACTGCCAGGCAGGAATATTGATATTAAGTTCTTATTACCACTTTCTTTCAGGGAATTTCTACTAAGATTTGGCTCCGATGCCCTTGTTAGTGTTCTGAAAAAACATAGTGTAAATAGTTTGGATATCAATATATTATATAGAAAGATTATTGATATACAGCCTTTTTCAAGAGAAATTGATCATAAACTTAGGATTTTTTTTCATACAGGAGGATATATTAAAGCTATATATGAATTTTTAGAAGGAAATATATCAGAATCCACTTATAGAACATATGTAAACTGGATACTTGGTGACCTAAGCAAATTAGACAGACGAGAGAGTATATTTCAGGGAATTATCAGGGGTGTTGTGAGCAAGCATACTTCATCCTTTTCCTTAAATTCTTTTTCAAAAGAAATGGAAATACACTCTCATGTCACAGTCTCAGAATATCTTGAGCTTTTACAAAATCTTCTTTTGACAAATAATTTATATCAGATTGATATTAATAAGAAAATGCCTCTATTTAGAAAAGACAGAAAAACATATTTTCTAGATCCATTCATGTATTCTGTTTTTAGCGGATATGTTAATGGTGTTTACAAACCATATATAAACGAAGACAAATTAATTGAAATCATAGTCTGCGAATCACTGAAACGCATGATTAATAGACAAGATTCTGACAAATTCCTATTCTTCTATAAGAAGAATAATGAAACAGACTTTGTGTTCAAAGATAAGGAACTGATTGGCATAGAAGTAAAATTGGGCACAGCTGATAAAAAAGATTTTA
>JAZDMZ010000113.1:0-4214 GCA_043800495.1 Candidatus Aenigmatarchaeota archaeon | reverse complement strand
TATGTATTTAAGGTTTTTTCTTTGAAATTGACTTAAATAAATTCATTTTTAATTAGTTGTATGCAGGTAAATGTTTCAGACAAGATTGCAGAAAAACTCAAAGAGAGAGTAAAAACTACACAGTTTGATAATCTAGATGATTATGTTAATTATATTCTAGAACAGGTTGTTAGAAAACTTGAAGGAAGTGGACTTACTAAAGGGGATGAAGAAAAGGTCAAAGAAAGACTAAGAAGTCTTGGATATCTGGAATAGACCATTTTTATCCTTATCAACAACTGGGATTGTATGACAGGAGGAGAAAAAGTGCGAGTGTTACATATTAATGAGACTCATCGAGAGGTTGGTGGTCAGGAGAGGTATTTTTTTGGACTTGTTGATGGTTTGCGTGAAAGAGGATTTGATGTTTATTCTTTTGGGTTTGATAATCAGGAGAAAAGAACTGAGAAGAGTCTTGTGCTGAAAACACCAGGATATTTTATGAAGCAGTTTAATCGATTTGTTTTTGATTTTGGAACATACTTTACTCTGAGAAAATGGGTAGATGAAATAAAGCCAGATATAATACATTTACATGGACTGAATCAGTCAACACTTGCTATATTGTTTGCATGTAGAGGGCATAGGGTTGTTTATACTGTTCATAATTATGGAATGATCTGTCCTACTATATGGACTGTAACAAAAGATGATTATAAATTGTGCTATTCTGGTGCTGGATTAAAATGCTGGAGACGTGGATGTATTTCTCTAAAATATCTTATACCATTTTATTTTCACATTAAATTAAGAAATTTCTTTTTGAAAAGACTTGTAAATGTTTATCATGCACCAAGCAAAGCATTAAAGATATATTTGAATAAAATAGGTTTTGAACCAGTTGATGTGATAAATTATTTTATTGATCTAAAGGCAATGGCTGGTGATGAGAAAAAAGAATATGACATTGTTTTTGTTGGTAGGTTGGATGAGGAAAAGGGCGTTAAATTCCTATTAGATGCAATTAGTATTTTGAAAAAAGATTATCCTAAAATAAGGGCTGTGATTGTTGGTGATGGGCCTGAGTTAATGCGTTTACAGACACATGCAAAAGTATTGGGTATTGTGAATAATGTTAATTTTGTTGGAAGAGCTGATTTTAATGCTGTTAAAAAATATTATGCAAAATCCAGAATATTTGTAATGCCTAGTGTGTATAGAGAACAGTTTGGATTTGTTGGAATAGAGGCAATGGCTAATGGTCTGCCAAGTGTAGCAAGCAACAGAGGAGGAATACCAGAATGGTGTGTTGATAATCAAACAGGTCTTTTGATAGATCCTACAAAACCAAAGGAAATTGCAGGTGCTATTAATAAATTATTATCTGATAAAAAATTGGCCAAACGACTTGGTGACAATGGAAAAGAATATGCAAAGAAGTTTGATAAGGAAGGTCTATTGAATGGAATAATCAAGCTTTATAAGAATTTACTAGAGAAGTAGTTTTGCTAATACCTGATTCTGATGAATTAGATATGATAGGGGATGATGATTATGCGAAAAACCATATTGATTGGAATTGATGGGTCAAGGCTCGATTTGATTAGAAAATGGGTTGGTGAAGGTGCTTTGCCTAATATGAAAAAGATTATTGAAAATGGTGTAGTTGGTGAGTTGAGATCTATTTTACCAGGACCGCATACTGCACCTGCCTGGGTGACTTTTGCAACTGGAAAAAATCCAGGAAAGCATGGAATATCATACATGCTTATGCGAAAAGAGGATTATGAGTTAAAAATAGTTTCTTCATTGGATGTAAAGGCAAAGGCGTTATGGGAATATATGAGTGATGCTGGACAGTTTTCATGTGTTCTAAATGTTCCAATGACATATCCACCAAAACCTATAGATGGGATTATAGTAACATCATGGGGAACGCCTGCGCTTGAGAGTGATTATACATACCCAGCTGGTTTAAAAGAAGAACTGAAACAGTTTGATTTTGCTCTAAAGCCAGAATACGAAAGAACAGAGGAATCAAAAAAAGCAATATATGATTTAACAATATCAAAAATAAAGGCAACTGAATGGCTCATGAAAAAACATGACTGGAATCTGTTTGTATCGGTTTTTTTTGAGACAGAGGAAATGCATCATCTATATTCATCATTTTTGGATAAAGAACATCAATATTATAATCATGATTATGAGAAACTGATGAAGGATTTTTATGGTGTTATAGACGATTTCTTTGGAAGACTTTTGGATAATTATGGGGAAAGTGTGAATATTGTAATAATATCTGATCATGGATTTTGTGCACCTACACATTATTTATATTTGAATAATATTCTTGAGAAAAATGGTTTGTTTTTTAAGAGCACTAGTTTTGCTACAAAGAGAAGAGGATTTTATGAAAAAACAATATGGGCACTGGGAGAGACCTATCAGAAAATGCCTGATATTATGAAGGGTGTTGTTAGAAAGGTTGTTCCGAAGTTTTTCAAAGAAAGATTGAGAGATACTAAGATGGTTGATGCTGACTGGTCTATAACAAAGGCCTATTGTCCTGCAAAAATAGGAATAATACATCTAAATGTAAAGGGCAGAGAGCCAGAAGGGATTGTTAGTCAAAAGGATTATGAAAGAGTAAGGGATGATATAATTGAAATCCTTAGAAATGATTCAATTCTAAAAGGAAAATTAAAGGGGATTTGGAAACGAGAGGAAATATTTTCAGGTCCATATACCGATGAAATGCCTGATATTATTTTATCACCTGAAGAAAAATATGAATTTACCTATACAACAGAGGAAGGAAAACTATGTGAGCCAAAGGAGGGAAATATAATTGGTTGTCATACCATGGAGGGATTGATAATGGCATATGGTCCTGATATTGTAAATAGCTATTCTCTTTTAGAGAATAGTCATGGTAGTAAAACTCCTGATGAAGTTTCTTATAATAAAAATAAGGTGATTGTTGGTGCAGAGCTTATAGATATTGTGCCTACTATTTTACATATGCATGGATTGGCTATTCCAGAGGATATTGATGGCAAGATTTTATTTGATTTGTTTAAGAAAGATTCAGATATTGTAAAAAGAGGGCCAATTATAATACCACAGTTAGAAGAGGATAAGATAGTTGCTGTTGTGGATGGTATTGATATCTAGACTGTGTTATCATTTCTTTGTATAAAGTCTTTCTAAATAATTATGTGTGACAGAAAAGGGGTATAAAGATTCTTTGGTTAATTTATACGATTTGTCTATTGGATAGTTATCGGCTCTTATGTCTGATTTATCATGTTCAATATTTCTATTGACCAGAAATATTTTATCTATATTTAGTCTATTTATTTGTGAAAAATAGAAAATTAGATTTTCTATTGACATATGTTGAAAACTCATAGTATTAATTACTAAATCAAACTTATTCTTAACGTACTTTAATAACCATGGTGGACATATAACAACTTTTTTAGTATTAGAAATATTTTTTCTGTTAAAAACTATTGTATCTATTCCACTATTGTTTAGATAGTAATAAGCTAACATCATGCTCTCAGGAAGATCTATAAAATAAAGATTTTGAACATTTATTTTGTTTGACATCATCAGATTTCTGCACAATGAACCAAAACCACCCCCTATTTCTAGAACATTTATAGAGGAATTTTCAGGAAATATGCTTTCAATTAAACGCATATAGTAATAATTTCTAATACTACATTCTGTGATATGATTTCCAAAAATATTGTAGGTATAAGGATTACCTACAAGATTGTCTGATAATTCTTTTAACTTGAAGTTTGTTCTTTTTCTCATTCTTTTTAACATCCATAAAATTTGTAAAATTCCTTTAGTTTTCTCTAAAATAGATAAATTGTTTATTAAAAAGTTATCAGTTCCGTCAATCAATGATTGTTGGGTATTTTGTGGTATATCAGGAAAGTTTATCAACCCTCCAGATATGGCATTTCTTCTGAAGTTTTTAAGTTTTTTTGCGTCAATCTGTGAAAAATATCTTAATTTTCTTTTTTCAATATCTGAGTGCCCCCCATATCTTACAATTTTTCATATCTTCCTTCTTATAGCTCTCCAAAGAAAGAATGCCGACATGTTTGGTAGAGTATCGAAAACATAAAGTTCTATCAAAGCATAAGGAATTATGGAAAAAATACAATTGAAAGGAAAGCATACAAAAGAAGATTTTCTAAGGCTTTATAAAA
>JAZDMZ010000100.1:0-4228 GCA_043800495.1 Candidatus Aenigmatarchaeota archaeon | reverse complement strand
GAGTTCACCTGTACAGGCTGAACTATGTTCAACCATGTATATGAACCAAATATATCATATCCGGATTGTTTATTTGGTTCACTATAAATAGTTATGAATATATATTCATAATAGGTGATAGATATGCCAAACAAAGATAGAACAGGTCCAATGGGAAAAGGTCCTAGAACAGGAAGACAACTCGGAAACTGCAAAGATGCTGTACCAGGATGTGGTCGAAGAAGACTTGGAAGAAATATGATCAACAGTGATTAAATGCCTAGACCATGCAAAAGACGAAGAATCCGAGGAATGCCACAATCATTTTATTTTAAACCAGCTGGCATAAGAATGGTTAATCTTGAAGAATCTGTATTAACCATTGAAGAATTTGAAGCTGTGAGATTGAAAGACTTTATTGGATTGGATCAGAGTGAGTGTGCTGAAAAAATGAACATCTCACAACCTACTTTTCATAGAATTATACAAACCGCAAGAAAAAAAATAGCAGATGCAATAATAAATGGAAAAGCCATTAAAATAGAATCTAAACACTCTGTTCAATACTAATATCATTGATGTATATAGGAGAGCTTTGCTCCTGTACATCAATGGTTACATTACTAATTTCTATTAAATCCAACAGTGAACTAGCCTTTATCATATTATTTGATACAGTGTAAAGTATGTTATCCATATACAATGAACGTCTTATCTGTGATTGATAATCATCATACCAATAGCTCTCATTTCTTACTCTAATATCATGTGTTATTTTTCCTTTTAGCTCAAATCCATTTTCATCTATGTTAAAAACATAGGCACCCTGCCAGCTAAATTCAGGCCATTCCTGTTTTCCTTTCTCATATACTGTAACAGGAATTATCATTAGATTCTTTTCCTTGCTAAATAAGAATGCTTTATGATCATTCAATGCCTCTGAATAACTTCCCCTATCTCCTATAATATATTTTGTCTGTTCTATTGGATTACTAGGATCAGTCACATCAAACAGAGCCACTTTCATACCAGTTATTCTTCCATCCTCATTAGCATCTCTTCCTATTCCTATGATATGATTTTGATCATATGGATGAAGATAATCTGAAACACCAGGTATTTTCAAAAATCCTAATACTTTAGGATCAGAAGGAACGCTCATGTCAATAACAAACAATGGATCCACCTGTCTAAATGTAACCATATATAATTTTTCTCCTAAAAATCTAGATGAATATATTCTCTCACCTGGTGCAAGATCCTCAACCTTTCCTACCATATTCAATGAATCATCCAAAACATAGAGATGATTGCTTGCACTATCACCCCATGATGTTGTGGTAACTATTCTAAAATATCCATTATATTCATCCATTGAAAATTGGTTCAATGTATAACCAGAAACCTCTCCCTTTCCACCATATTCAATACCATTTGCTATGTTTATCCTGTGTATAATTGTCTTTTCTCTTTCCTTTTCTATGATTTTATCAAACTGAACTCTTTTTTCATCCAAATCTTTCATAAAAACAGCTCCCTGCTCAGGATCAAAAGAATCTGTATAATTCCTCAACATCTCACTGGCAAGACCATATTTCTCATAGTCACTCATATTACTACTCATAATAACTGTGATATCATCTGCAACATCTGCAGGAATATTTGGAAGAATTATCTCATTCATCAAACGATTTTGATAATCTCTATATGAAACATATTTCTGAGATACTAAATAAATATTATTCTGTGAAACATAGAGATTTTGATTATATCCAAGTAAATAGGTCTTTTGATTATAATCCAGTGTATTTAGATCAATATCTAAGACTGTATTAAAATTATAGGAAGAATCCTGCTGATTAAAATAATAGATATTTGTCAGTGAAACATCTTTTGCAACACCATCTTCTAAAATAGCAGGAACTCTTACTGCACCATCAAGCATATACACACTTTCCTGCATTATAACATAGACATTATCACCAATCATCCTAGAATCATAGTATGAACTATTCATTGTAATATCTTTTACCAGTTTTGGTGAAGATCTGTCTGATATATCATAGATTTTCACAAATGACTCCTGATTACCATATCCACATCCAAGACATCTTATACTCTCCTTAGCCAAACCAATTGGATAATAACCATAGTTGTTTCCAAATACAACAAGTTTATCATTATTTACAAAAACCTCTTGAACAGAACCATTAAATTCAATCTCAGATTTTACACCCATTGTCTCAGCAGGATAGGCATCAACTATCTCAATTTTATTATTAGAAACCATGTAAATATATTTTCCATCATTTTTTACAATATCTGCCTCATCTACACCAAACACCTGTATATTTGTAGTAGAATAATCCCTTGCACCTCCAACAGTTGGTGCAGCTGTCTGTGTACCTGAATCCATGGCAAGTGTTTTGTAATTACCATATCCATCATATCCTTCTGAAGTTGTTTTTACAAAATTATTCAACTCATCATAGGATGCAAACTGCTTTAGATTATTAGTTGTAATATTTTGATCATTCTGACCAATACAACCACTTATCATAACTGCAATAAACACTGTTAGAATTATAACTGTAATCAGCTTTGATTTTAGTGAATTCATAGATAATCTATAACAAGAGTCCTATATAAACAATACTGAAATTATTCGGATAAATCCGAATCATGTTGAATTAAATATTATCTACTCCAAGAGTAATCATGGAACTAGATAAAAACACTCTAAAAGCATTGGCAAGTGATAGAAAAGCAGCTATACTAAAGTCATTAAAAGATAGACGAAAAACAGTAGCAGAGCTGTCAAAAGAACTAAACCTAGCTCCTTCCACAACAACAGAACATGTTAAGCATTTGGAATCACTACAATTAATCAGGCGAATAAAATCAGAAAATAAATGGGTTTATTTTGAACTAGCTGACAAAGGAAAAAGCCTTGTAATACCATCCTATTCAACAAGAATTGTATTAATGCTATCCCTAAGCTTTATCATGATAATCATAGGATTTGCAGGTCTTTTTATGTCAGGAACACGTCAGAGTCTTGCTTCAAACTCATATGACACCAAAGCAGCAGAAGCCATATTATCAACTAATCAACAAATTCCAATTAACATATCTCCAAGCATTTTTCCTGATGCACTATTCTACATACTAATTCTGATAGGAATTATAATTCTCCTATACATTACCTGGAGACTGCCAAGGCAGAAGAAATAGATTATATTTACTTAGGAAAATAAAGATGTGGTCTATTTGGTGATTTTGTTTTCTTTGTTAAGAAACCAGTATTATAATCATCTTCTATAATTCGTAATGTTGTTCTTTCATTTGGTGTTAGATCACTATCTGGCATTATCTCAAACATCCTATCTCTTTCTTCAGAGTTTTTAATTGCTCTTAGAATACCTTCATATGGATCTTTGCATCTACCAATATCTTCCCATTCATTTAATGTATGTCTTAATAATACATAAGGATTTTTTGGAGATGGAAATTCATTTGCCGGATGTGTTATAGGAAGTTTTGCAACTTCTCGTATTTCATATGCATCTACTAAAAAAAGTCTTTCACCTACCATATCTATCACAATTACAATCCCAGAAGTCTTCTTAAATCTTTGTGTGCTTTTTAAAATCCTTTAATTCAGAACCAGCTAATCCAGAAGCAGCAACATATAATCCAGAGCCAAGTGCAAATCCACACATTCCACCAATTGTTACATAATTTGCAAGATTTGTCATATATTGACCAGTACTTATACTAGGATCCTGGGTTAGTGCACAAATAGCACCAATAACAACACCAGAAAAAAATGTTATAGTAGCTGCAATCACAGCATTATCAAGGTATTTTTTACCTGCCTCAGATATATCAGGTTGGGGTGAATCATCTTCTCTTAATGAATGTGGCAAATTTGCTTTTAGACACAGCATATAATCATCATATCCTATAGCGTCTTCAAAATAATGAGCTGTTGCTTTTGATAAATTTTCACGTCTGTTATCTGGTGTCATTGCACGAATCTTTTCGCCAAAACCTGGATCAATTTCATAATTCATAACAAAATATATACATCTAATTTTAAATAGGATGTGAACCTCCTTCGGTCACAGACCGAAGGCATCTTGTGCTAGGCCCTTAGAAAATCCTTTATTGATTTATTCACATTATTTGCACTATGCTCTTTTTTCTTGCCCTGATTTCTGATATAATTGTATATAGTTTCTGGATC
>JAZDMZ010000081.1:0-2882 GCA_043800495.1 Candidatus Aenigmatarchaeota archaeon | reverse complement strand
TTTTCATCTATTATTTTTATGGCGTTTGATATGTCCTCATCAGCAGAAATTTGAAAGACATTTTTTATCATTATGCTATCGACCGGCTTGATCAATGATGTATAGTCGTAATTATTATCTGCTATGAATCTCAGTATATCGCTTACAGTGATTATACCTACTAATTTTTTTTCAGTTCTGTTATTGACTATTGGCAACCTTCTGTATCTGGTGTTTACGCAGCTTCTCAAACAGCTCAATATGCTTGCATCGTGTTCCATAAAAAATGGCTTGTTTGTCATCTTCTCTTGAACAGTCATCCCAAAATTTATTTTAGAAAACCTCTTTACAAAATCTCTTTCGGTTACTATTCCTACCAATCTTTTTTTTTCTAGTATAGGAAATCTGCCTCTTCTTGTCAATTTGAATTTTTGCAGAACAAATCCGATTGGGTCGTTTGAATTGCAATAAATGACATCTCTGCTCATAATCTCTGATATTTTATCATCCATATAGTGCCTCCTCAGGAAGGCACCCAAAATATCCATTATTGTCACCACGCCAATCATTTCGCCCTTAGTTACAACTGGGAAACTTCTATGCGTTGTTTTTAAAATCTGCTGCACAACCGAAGATATGGGGTCATTCTCCGAGCAATGAATAGGATGTAGATTAGCAAATTCGACTATTTTTTTAAATCTATCCAAGCCAGCTTTTTCTAATTCCACGCTCATTCCATTTCTTCCCTGCATGTTTCACATAGCCATTTGTCATCAGCATGCTTCAAATCAGAATAATAATTGCCACAGGAATCGCATATGCCAGATGTGAAACGTTCTTTTATGATTGTCGGGTACTCCCTCATCTTTAGTTTGTATTCCAAAAGTTTGATCATGTCTGGCGAAACTCTAGCTATGTCAGAAAGTGAAATTATGCCAATTACTCTTCCTTTAGTCATGACAGGCAGTCTTTTAATCCGACTTTTTTTAATTTTTCTAGCAGCTTCAAACATATCCTCATTCGGCCCTATCGCAACTAGTGGCTTTGACATTATGTCTTTTGCTTTTACAGAGGACGACTTGATGCCCGTAGCAATAATTTTTTTAACCAAATCGCTATCTGTTATTAGCCCAACAGGATTGTTGGACTTTGTAACAATAACAACATCGCGTCTAGTTTCCTTCATCATAATTCCGACTTTTTTAATATTGTCATTTATATCTACCTTCAATGGTTTAACCATTATGTCTTTTACACGCACCATAAACATCACCATATAATACTTTGTTTTAATTTATATTTTTCTAAAGATTATTTATAAATTGCTTTAACCCCACTCCATCGGTAGTTTTAATTATTTTTTTTGGCTGCACAACTCTAATAACACCATAACCAAAATCAACCACCAAATAAAAAGGAAACCCTTCTATGTCATTCTTCATATAATCATAATAATAGAATGTTTTTTTCTTTGTGGATTTGACCTGGAGTAGTATGCATTTCATGGTTTTGAAACACACCAAATCAGCCTCACCCAAGCTTGCACCCGCACGCATCACTCTCCAGCCTGAGTTTTTAAAAATTATTCTTATGTTCCTTTCAACTCTATATCCTTTTCTTAGTGTTACCATAAAACTTAAATAATGTTTTTTGTATTTAAGTGGTATGGTGAGAGGAATGGAGATGCTGGTAATAAGTGATATACACAATGACGTGGAAAACATAATGACATATTCTGACAAGATTGCTATTTTGAAGTTTGATGTTATAATTGCATTGGGAGATTTCACTGATTACAATGTCCCCAGAGGATTCAGCAAGCTTGATATTGGAAAACTCATCATAGAAGAGCTGAAGACGTTCAAAAAACCAATACTGGCTGTGCCTGGAAATTTTGACAAGGATTTAATAGAGCTTTTCGAGTCCGAAGGGGTTAGTCTACATGGTAGAGGTGTTATAATAGATGGTGTTGGATTCTATGGGTATGGTGGAGCAAAAACACCTTTTGGCACCTCTCTTGAACCTGATGAGAACGAACTGAAAAAAGGTTTGGAGAAAGCATACACTTCTGTGCAAAAGGCAAAATATAAGATTCAAATCACGCACAACCCACCAGCTAACACCAAATTGGATCATGTATATACAGGAGCGCATGTTGGGTCAGATGTTGTAAGGGAGTTTATAGAAAAGCATCAACCAGATGTAGCTGTTAGTGCGCACATACATGAAGGGCGAGGTGTGGATGAAATTGGAAGGACAAAATTATTGAATGCTGGGAGATTCCCTGAAGGTCATTGTGGATTAATTTCCATAAATGATAATAAAATAGGTGTAAAAGTAGTTAGTCTGATATGACTTCTATGGGACCAAAAAGTACTTTTATACCAGAAAATGAATTATAAAGTCTGCATGTTTTTAAAACATGATCAGAATGGTGAAGAAATGACTGGGTTGAAAGTTTTAGAGCAAAATTCTATTCAAAATATTGCTAACATAGATAATTTAGAAAGTTCTTTGTTAGAAATAGTGGAAAAGCTCGATTTCCTAGATGTACAACTACTAAGGAAGTTCTATACAACTGGTAAAGAATATCCATTCGACACTCAACCATATTGTTTCCCTATTCTGTATAAGGAGATGAGGGACGCACAGCACTTGAAAATTGGCATGGAAGCCCTTAGAAAGAGGTTGGACAATCTAGTAAAGCTTAACTTATTGGGTAAGATAAAAAAGTCGAATCCAACCAACTATGAACCAATAGATGGAAAAGAGAAGGTAGTAAGAGCAATCATAATGAAGTTCTTTGTTATCAGTGGGCTGACTAAATTTTTATAAACTTTCCTAATATCATTGAAATTGACATATGCAATCATCATAAACAACTTTATTAAAAATTCTTTCTA
>JAZDMZ010000070.1:0-13987 GCA_043800495.1 Candidatus Aenigmatarchaeota archaeon | reverse complement strand
CGCATCAGCAAGACCTGTTTTTTCGTAAATTCTAACAGCATCATCTAAATCATCAACAAATCTTAGAGGATAGCCAAAGTTTTCAGGAGGAAAAACATCTAGCAATGAATCAGCTCTGTTTGCAACAGGAACAGCAAATTTTCCATTATCATCATAGGACATAAACCTGAATCCTTCTCGGCTGCCATATACTCTTATTTTTCTGCCATCACCAGCATACAATCCACTTTCACTGCTATCTCTATTAAATATTTCTGGATCAGGTATGTGTCTGCCATTTATATAAACCATTCCATCCACTGTTCCTGTTTTTGGATTAAAAACAGGCTTGTCAATGAGAACAGTTCCTCTCTCACCATAAAGTATTCCTGTGCTATGAGCGGTATCTAGATCATAGTTCTCACCCATTATTTCATGCACAATAAATTTGCGTGAATCACCAACACAGGAAATAGATGCAATATCTTCTAGAAATGTTGCATTGCTATTATCTCTCATAAGATAATAGAATCGTGTTCTTGTTGGATATATGTTCGGGCTTGCATAGAACGATTTTATTCTTTTCCTAGGATCAGATACTTTTAGCAACCTAACCATGATTTCACATATAAACAATAAAGAGAATAACTTAAATCTTTCTACCAAATGTCAGAAATCCAGTATGCATTATACCAGATGGCACTGGGTGTGTAAAACCATATTCACTATACCATTCTCTTGTTATATTCTCAATTATATTAATATTTTTCAAACCAAGTTTGATCATAACATCTTTAACAGCAACAGACTGTTCTATATGAGGACTATAAACAGCAAACCACCCACCTGGTACAAGATTTTTATAAAGCTTTTTAACAGCCTTTTCACAATCCTTCATATCCAATGTAATAAGATTATATTGCCCCTTTACCTCTGCAGAAAGAATATCCTTATTCACAATCTTTAGATTACCAATTCCATGTTTTTTTGCCTGATGCTGGGCATTTTTTGCAAAATCCTCTCTCTTCTCATAACTTAAAACCTTTCCAGGATTTACTATATTTGCAATAAACATAGAGAGCCATGCAGAGCCAGTGCCAGCATCCAGTACCTTCCAGCCAGAACAAACTCCGGTATAAGCTATTATCAGCCCTGCATCTTTTGGAATAATAGCCTGCGGAAGTCTTTTAGTCCTTTTCAATATATCAAGTATATTCTCTCTCTTC
This sequence comes from Candidatus Aenigmatarchaeota archaeon, assembly GCA_043800495.1. Taxonomy (GTDB): domain Archaea; phylum Aenigmatarchaeota; class Aenigmatarchaeia; order GW2011-AR5; family JACRAC01; genus JACRAC01. Next base: position 12,782 of record JAZDMZ010000070.1, on the reverse strand, counting down.
ATGATTTATTAGATGATTGCAAAGACTTAAAATAACTGAGTTACGAAGCTATTGATAAAATAACTGAACAGAGTGAAGCTATTTGTAAATCATAATTGGTGACCATAATGTCTTTCAAACTCCTTGATGATAAAATAAAAAAACTAATTAAAGAAAAGGGTTTTCTAGACCCATCTCCAGCTCAGAAACTAGCAATTGAACCAATATTAAAAGGAGAAAATATTTTATTAATAAGTTCTACTGGTCTTGGTAAAACAGAAGCCTGTTTTCTACCATTGTTCCATAAATTACTAACAGAAAAAAACAAACCAATCAGTGTTCTATATATCACACCTCTAAAAAGTCTTAATAGAGATCTTGAGGAAAGAATGACATGGTGGTGCAACAAACTTGGATTAACCATATCAATTCGCCATGGAGATACTTCACAAATAGAAAGAACTGCTCAGCGAGAAATACCACCAAATATTTTAATTTCAACACCCGAATCTTTAGGTGCACTTCTGGTTGGGAAAAAAATGCGTGAACATCTAAAAAATGTAAAATATGTTGTAATTGATGAAATCCATGAAATAGTTGGAAGCAAGAGAGGAATTCAACTATCACTATTACTAGAAAGATTGGAACAATTGACTACAGCTGATTTGCAAAGCAAATCAGATATTATGACTAAATCTTCAATAAAAGATTTAGCTATTGGTAAAATGACTGAAACAGAACTCAAAAAAGGAAATTCTATTTCAGCTAGACCACAATTCCAAAGAATCGGTCTATCTGCAACAGTCGGTTCACCAGAACTGGTTGCATCATTTTTACAAGGTTCTGGTTCTTCTGTAAAAATAGTAAGAGCAGAAGGAGATAAAAAATATAGTATAAAAGTAGAAAATCCTATTCCGACAATAACAGAAATTGCAGATGCAGATCAGCTATTCATAGGAGCTAGAACCTATGCAAGACTAGGACGCATACAGGAAATAATAAAAAAACATAGTTCTGTTCTAGTATTTACAAACACAAGAGAATCAGCAGAAGTAATATCATCTCGTTTACACACACTTGATAAAGAACTAAAACAATCAGTGCATCATGGTTCTCTGTCAAAGGAAAAAAGAATAAAGTCAGAAAAAGGATTCAAAGATCAGGAACTAAAATCACTAATAGCCACTTCATCATTAGAACTAGGAATAGATATTGGATCAATAGACATGGTAATACAATATCTTTCACCAAGACAGATTACCAGACTTATACAACGCATAGGAAGAGCTGGTCATAAACTAGGTGAAACAAGCCATGGTATTCTTTTATCAGGAGAAGAGGATTTGTTTGAATCAGCAGTAATAGCAGACCATCTTATGCACAGAAAACTAGAACCAATTAAAATACATGATCTGGCCATGGATGTATTAACATCACAAATAATAGGAATTATCTTTGATGAATACGAGGTAACAGAAGATAGACTATTCAAAATAATATCAAAAGCCTATCCATATAGGAATTTGAAAAAAGAAGAACTCCATGGATTAGTGAATTTTCTAGAAGCCATTGGATTAGTATGGATACAAAGAGACAATGTATCAAATGTTATAAAAAAACGAAGAAAATGTTTTGACTACTATTTCACTAACCTAACAATGATTCCAGATTCACAAAGATACAAAGTAATATCCATAATTCAAAACGAACCTGTTGGCAATCTAGATGAGGCTTTTATATCAGAACATGGAAAATCAGGTGAAAAATTCATATTCTCAGGAAGAGCCTGGAGAATAATTCAAGTAGAGGAAAAGAAAGTAATAGTAGAACCAATAGAAGATATAGAATCTGCAATACCTGCCTGGGTTGGTGAACTAATACCAGTACCCTATGATATAGCCCAGGATGTTGGAAAGATTAGGGATATTATAGCTAAATCGATGCAAAAGATAAAAAGCGATTTAGCTATTGATAAAATGACTGCGCAAAGCGAAGCTATTAACACAAACAATCTGATAGAACTACTAAAAGAAAAATATCATGTGGATAAAGAATCTGCAAAAGAAATGATTGGCATAATAAAAAAACATGCAGAAAAACACATTGTACCAACAGATGATCATATTCTAATAGAACATGAAAAGAATTTTGTAATAATCCATATATGCACAGGTTCTCTGGTGAATGATACACTTGGGCGATATATTGCAGCACTACTCACTGCCACTGAAGGCAGAGCAATAAATGTAAAAACCGATCCCTATAGAATAATACTTGAAACCAATGAAAGTCCTGAACATGTAAAAAAACTATTGGAAACAGCAGACAGAATAGAAGATGTATTAAAACTTGCACTTGAACGTTCACAACTGTTCAAGAATAGATTTCTTCATGTAGCCCGTCGTTTTGGAATAATATCCAAAACAGCTGAAATGCAAAGAATAAACCTTGGAAAAGTAATAAGTCACTATGAAAAAAGTCCTGTTTTCAATGAAACATTAAGAGAAATTCTTTTGGAAAAACTGGATGTAAAAAAAGCAGAAGAAATAGTTAAACAAATAAAAAACAAAGAAATAAAAATATCAATCCAACCAGGCCTATCCTATATTGGTGAACTAGGACTAACACCTAAACACATTGATGTTCTTAAACCAGGCCTGCCAGAAGAAGAGATTTTGCGCGCTTTCAAGAATAGAATACTTAACACAGTGGTAAGAATAGCCTGTCTAAACTGTGGAGAACATCTTGATATAAAAGCTGTAAAAGATCTGGATGATCAGCCTTTGTGCTCTAGCTGTGGATCAATACTAATATCCTGCTTACATAGAAACCAAAGAGATGTTTCCAGAGTTATAAAAAAGAAACTAAGTAAAAAACCTTTGAACGAAGAAGAAAAACATATTTACAAAGAAGCCCAGAGATCAGCAGATATGATAATAGCCTATGGAAAAAAAGCCTGTATCTGTCTTGCAGCCAGAGGAATTGGTCCTGAAACAGCCTCAAGAATATTATCAATGCTCTATGACACTGATGATAAATTCTTCAAAGCAATGCTAGAGGCTGAGAAAAACTTTGCAAGAACAAAAATCTACTGGAAATAAAATAACTAAATTTAGAAAGAATTCAGGTATTTTACAGGTTAAATGATGGTACATATAGATATACCATAAGGTATAAATAGCTATACCATAGTATATATAGATATGTACAATACAAAGGACCTGTTTGGAAACAGAATATGTTGGACTATACTGAATTTTTTTATAGCCAATCCATCAATTGAGATATCACAAACACAAATAATAAAAACATTAAACATATCTAAGCTATCTGCAATAAAATGGTTAAAATTTCTTGAACAGAAAAAGATAATAATAAAAAAACAAATAGGCCGGACAAATTTATACACATCCAATAAAGAGAATTCTATTGTAAAACAGATAAAAATACTAAACAATGTAGCAAATATAATAGAAAAACTTCCAGAAACAGAAGCAGATATATATCTATATGGCTCGGCAAGTCGTGGAGAAAATGACGAAAAATCAGATATAGATATTCTTGTCATAGGAAAAGATCGTTCTATTATTGATAGAATAAAAAAACTAGACAACAGAACAAAAGTGAGTTTCTTTACACCAACCAAATGGTCTCAGATGATACGAGAAGATCCAGCATTTTATGAAAGAGTTGAAAAAGACAAAATTAGGTTGATGCTATGAATATTGATGATTATATAAAAGAGGGGTTTTTGCAGAAAATACTTATAGACAGGGTACTTATTAAGAAAGAGTTGGCTGAAGCTGAATATGATCTACAAAAAGCACAGCATGCATTTGATGAAGAAGATTATAAATGGTGCATTATAAAATGCTATTGCTCCATGTTTCATGCCTCTCGCGCACTTCTGTTCTCCACAGGATTGAGAGAAAGACGGCACTTTGCAATATCCATTGTTCTTGAAAATATGAACAAACAAGGTAAATTAGAATCTAGATTTTTAACAGACTTCTCATCAGCAATGAGCGCACGAGAAGATGCAGATTATCATTACAAACACTCCAGAGAAACAACTGTGATAATTCTAGAATCTGCAAAAGAGTTTATGAAAAAATTCAAAACAATGGTGAAATAATTATGAAAATGCAATATAAAACACTGGGTAAAACAGGCCTAAAAGTTTCTGCAATTGGATTTGGTGGCATACCAATCCAAAAGACTTCTGAGAAAGAAGCTATAAAAATAATACAAAAAGCCAGCAAACTAGGAATAAACTTTATTGACACAGCACGTGTCTATGGAAATTCTGAATCAAAAATTGGTATCACGACACATATACAAAGAGATCAATGGATAATTGCATCAAAAAGTCCTGCAAGATCATATAAAGATATGTGGATTGATTTAAAAGAAAGTCTGAAACAACTAAAAACAAATTATATTGATCTCTATCAACTGCATCATGTGAGCAAAGAAGAAGACCTAGAACAATGTCTATCTAAAAACGGATCCTATAATGCACTAATAGAAGCAAAGAAAAAAGGTATCATAAAACACATAGGAATAACAGGCCATGACAGTCCAGTACTGCTAAAAGCTATGAAAACAGGAAAATTTGAAACAGTAATGATACCCTATAGCTATAGAAATCAGGAAGCTGAGAAAGAACTCATACCATATTGCAAAAAACACAATATTGGTATCATAGTCATGAAACCTCTTGACGGAGGAACTGTAAAACATCCAACATCAGCAATTAGATTCTGTCTAACAAAACCAATATCAGTAGTAATTCCAGGAATATACACTGATAAAGAACTCAAAGAAGACGTTGAAAATGTATTAAAATCAAAACTAACTAAAAAAGAATCTCTTTTGTTAAAAAAAGACAAACAAGACAAAGGATATTATTGCAGATCCTGTGGCTATTGTTCTGTTATAATGCATGGTCGATGTCCACAAGAAATAAACATAATGTTTTTCATAAGAGCAGAAGCCTATCTAAAAAAATATGGACCTAAGAAATGGTTGATAGAACTGTGCAATACAAAAACAACAAATCTAAAAAACTGTATTCTTTGCGGACATTGTGAAAATGTCTGTCCATATAATCTACCAATCATGAGAATTCTAAAAGACCTAAAATTAAACAAATTTATAAAAGAAAAACCAACACTGACAAATCAAAGTTCAAAATCAGAACTAAAAGAACGAGTACATAGAGAAATGGGTGAATTTGATAACATAGCAAAAAAGAACAAAATAAAACAAACACCATACATAAACTGGAAATACAAACGCTCATCAAACCCAGGACAAAAAACAACTGTACTAAACCACATTAGCAAAATACCTCAGCATGACCAGGAAAAACTATTTCAGAAACTGAAAAAAGAAATGAAAATAATCCATGCAACTAACCTAAGAGAACTAGTTATGCTATCAGACTATGACAACATAGTTGACATGATGAGAGCATTCCAAGAATATTTTGATAATAAACTAACTAAATCCTGAAAAGGATTTAGTTATTGTATATCTGAAAACAATTTATCTCTTCCTAATCTCTTTGAATCCAGTATATGGCCACAATGCCTTTGGTATTTTTATACTACCGTCTTCCTGTTGATTATTTTCAATAATAGCAACCATTACTCTACTGGTTGCCAGAGCAGTATTATTCAAAGTGTGCACAAATCCCTCAGGAGCCTTTCCTTCAAGCTCTCGCCATTTTATATTAAGTCTTCTAGCCTGATAATCAGTACAATTTGAATTAGATCCAATCTCTCTATAATATCCATCAGCCATCCATGATTCTGTATCATATTTTTTAGCAGCAATATCTCCAATATCACCTGTACAAACATTTACCACTCTATATGGTATTTCCAATGCCTGATACAGCTCTTCTGAATTCTTCTGCAGTTCTTCATGCAATTCCCAGGATTGCTCAGGAAGACAAAATATAAACTGTTCTATTTTATAGAATTGATGCATTCTAAACAATCCTTTTGTATATTTACCATGGCTTCCAACCTCTTTTCTAAAACATGGACTAATACCAATTATCTTCAATGGTAACTGTGATTTTAGAAAAACCTCATCCATATACATTGCAGCAATAGGATGTTCTGATGTTGCTATCATATACAGGTCTTCTCCTTCTATTTTATACAAAACCTCATCAAATACACCAAGATCTGTTACACCTTCATAGGGCTTTCTAGCCATCATAAAAGGAGGTTGTATTACAGTAAATCCTTTTCTCATAAGAAAATCTATTGCAAATCTCTGTATAGCATGATCCAATAATACTAAATCATTTTTCATATAAAAAAATCCATGACCAGCTATTTTTGCAGCTCTCTCAGAATCTATCAAATCCAAATTCTGTAATAATTCAAAATGATTTTTTGCTTTAAACTTAAAGCTAGGAACCAACCCCCATCTCTTTACCTCAACATTGTCATTATCATCCTTTCCCATAGGCACTGTATCATTCAAAATATTCGGTAGTTTCATCAGCACATCTCTGCATTCAAAATTTAGCTTATCCAGTCTATTATCCAATTCCTTTATCTCATCTGGAATGTCTTTCATCTCTTTCATCTCCCGTGCAACATCCAGATTTTTCTTTTTTTTATCAGCTATTATCCTTGTCACATTATTTCTCTTACACTTCAGTTCTTCAACCTTTTGTATAATATGTCTTCTCTCCTTATCCTTAATAATAAGTTCATGCAACTCACCAATCTTATCAGTTCTCTCCCTCTTCATAAGATCCTGTTCAATTATATCTGGATTATCTCTCACTAATTTTATATCAAGCATGTTATCACTATTATTTGTTTACCTTAAACATCTTACCATGTCCTGGAATTATATAATCAGCCGAGTTTAAAAGCTTCTTTCTGCTTTTTATTAAATTTTTCATATTCATTCCCTTTGCCTGTGAATGATCTTTTTGATTAATATCAAATATTTGCTTTTCACCATCAACCCACCAGATAGTATCACCAGCAATTGCTATTCTTCCCTTAGATGTATTGACTAAAAGAGATAAATGCTCAAGTACATGTCCTGGTGTTTCAATAATCTCAATATCCTTGCCTAATGCATTTTTGTCAAATTCTAGCATCATATCACCATCATACATTAAATTGAAATCAAATGTTATGAATTTTGCATTCTTAAAAATTCCTGCAAGTAGAATATGATCAGGATGGCAATGTGATAAGAAAACATAATCAATAGTATCTGTGGTCAATCCTTCTGTTTTCAATGCTTCTAATAACTTTTCACGATTACAACCAGGATCTGTAATTATTTTTTTATTATGTGTAGTAATTAGACAGACAGTAGAACTTGCCTTCCAACCATTCCTCAGCGATTTGGCATATCCTTCAATCAGAATCTTTAGCTCTGCCATATAATCATCTTCATAGAGAATTACAGCCTTATTTCCTCTCAATCTTGACCATTGTTATTTTGAAAATCAGCCGCTTACCAGCCAATTGATGATTAAAATCAATTGTAGCTGACTCATTGCCAATAGCTGTTACCACACCAGGACCCCTTTGACCATACAAAGTCAATCCTATTGTTGGTGTTATATTACTTTTAGCAAGTGCTTCTAATGACACATCTACAACAAGTGAGGAATCTTTTTCACCATAGGCATCCCTTGGTTCTATCTTTATAATCTTTGTCTCACCCTCTTTCATACCAACAACTCGATCGTCAAATCCTTTTATCATTTGGCCAGCTCCAACATCAAATTCCAATGGAGCTCTTCCTTCAGATGTATCAAACTGTGTACCATCTTCCAGTGTTCCCCAATAGTCAACTGATACATGATCTCCTTCCATTACTTTCATTTCACCACCTGCAGTTAGACCAGTTATAACTCCATTACCGACACTAAAACCAGTTACAGAATTCTGGCCAATTAAAAACCATCCAGCTATTATTACAACAATAGCTAAGATTATTATAACCACTATTTTCTTAAGCATATCCATAATATCCACATCTTATTATCATGACTAAAATCGTGAAACGATTTTAGCTATTTACCTACTAACCTGAAAAGAATTTACTCTTTCCTGAAGCTCTCTAGCACCTGAATTATTATCAAAATGTTTTCTAACAGGATCTAATAACTTATTAATATTAAAAGCAACTGCATTTTTTAAATCCAATGGATGAATATCACCATCAGCATACATTTTCTCCAGCTGTGCATAGCTCTCAGCATATACATCTCCTCCATATTTCTTAGATCTTTCTATCTTCAAACTGTCAACTGTCTCAAATATAATATATCTGCAATACTCCAATATAGGATTTGCCTCCACAATCTTCTCAGGACAATATGCATGTTTTATTTTTCTATTTACCTCTTCAATAGAATCATCCATAAATATAGCTGAATCAGGTCTTGATTTTGACATCTTCATATGCATCATTTTTTCCTCAGCAGTTATTGATTCTGCAGGAGGTGGCAACAGTCCCAACAACATATGATATGAAACCACCACTGGTTTCCAAAAACCAAGACCAGGTCCTATCTCTCTTGCCAGTACATTAACCTTTCTCTGATCCATTCCAAGATTTGTTATATCAGCCTCTAGATGAAATATATCAGATGCCTGCATGCATGGATAAAATATCTGAGCAGCTGATAAAGAATCCTTCTCACTCCTGCCCATTATCTGAGAACATCTTACTATTCTTTGTACAGTATTATTTCTTGCAATATTAACAGTCCTTTTCCAATACTCTCTGTCAGCCATTACATCACTTGCCCATAAAAATTCTATTTTATTAACATCCATACCACATGCTTTCCAAACCTCTATCTGATATTTTCCTACCTCCTTTATCTTATCAAGATCACCATTCATTTTATTATTCATCCATGCAAACCAGTCAGCAACCCAAAATTTGAAATGAACACCTGCTTTAAGCATTTTATTAGTATTGATAGCTCGCATAATACCTTGGGCAATATGAAGACGACCACTCGGTTCAAATCCATCATAGGCCACTGGTCTTTTCTTTTTCTCAAGCAAATCCCTTAGCTCAGTCAATGTAACAATCTCTTCACCAACCTCTTCAATAAGTTTCATTTTTTCATCAATATCCATATCTACACCATTATAATCACTAAAATCTTGAAAAGATTTTAGCTATTAGTGTCTACTGCCAGCAACAATCTTTCTCTGCATTTTCCTGACTTCAACAGCTCTTCTAGTATATTTTCCTCTAACATGTCTAATTGCCTTTTTCACATGTCTTCTAAATTTTTTCTGAACAGTTCTCTGCTGTTCGATAAAATACTGTGACAATATTGTTAACATTAATAAAACTAAACCAACTCCTGATAATGCAAAAAACACTGTAAATATCTTTCCTAAATCACTAATTGGATAAAAATCACCATAGCCAACAGTGGTCAGTGTCATACCTGTGAAATAGAAGGAATCAACATAATTCCATCCCTCAATATTATGATAAGCAACAGTACCTATCATAAATAGAACAAGAACTGCTGACACTATTCCTATAAATTTCAAAAATGTCTTTTCTAACAATGATAATACCATAAACACCACATATAATGACTGATTTGATACAAATCAGCTATTCTATCATAACTGAGCAAAGTGAAGCTATTTTTATAACTGAATCATTGAAAGAATTCAGTTATTCATTATTATAACCAAACTAAACAAAATTTTAGATATTTACTCATTTTATTTATAATTACTATAGTTATGCACATTTAATATCTTTACATTCTAATAAATCTAATGGAAATAGAGATTCTGGGAGCAGCACGAGAGGTTGGAAGAAGTGCCATATCTGTTAGAGATAGGAACACTAACATAATAATGGACTATGGTTTAAAGCTACAAGAGATTGAAAATATTGCAGACCCAGTAAAAAAAACTGCAGACAATTCACCAAAACCTCCTGCATCCACCAGAAAAGTTTCTGCAATCTTTCTATCACATGCTCATCTAGATCATTGCGGAGCACTGCCAATGCTATATAGAAAAGAAACCCCTCCACTATATACAACAGCCCTCTCTCTAGAACTAGCAAATCTTATGATAATGGATTCGATAAAAATAGCAAGAAAAGAAAAATACAAATTAAATTATGGTAAATCAGAAGTTGAAAAAATGAACAGATGTGCTCGAATACTTAATTATAATCAACCTATAAAAGTTGGTGATTTTACCTGCACTCTATTTGATGCAGGCCATATTCCTGGATCAGCAGGAATTTTATTAAAACATAAATCAGGCAAAAAAGTATTCTACACAGGAGACATAAACACAATTGAAACTGAATTATTAAAACCCTGCATACTTCCAGAAAAAGTGGATATTTTAATCACAGAATCAACCTATGGTATAAAACAGCATCCAGACAGAAACCAAGAAAAAAAGAGCTTTTTTTCAGAAGTTAGTTCATCTGTAAAACTAGGAAAACCATGTCTTATACCAGTATTTGCAATAGGCCGTTCTCAGGAGGTTTTTCTTATGCTTGAAAAATATGCTGATTCCATGGTAATAGATGGTATGACAAAAAGTGCGTCTGAAATAATGCTAAACCATAGAAAATATCTCAAAGATCCTAAAAGACTGTCAAGAATTCTTGATAAAGTAACCTGGGTATATAGTGATAAGGAAAGAGAAATAGCAGTAAAACAATTTCCTCTCATAGTAACCACAGCAGGTATGATGTCAGGAGGTCCTGTGCTATTCTATCTAAGAAACATAAAAGCTAATCCAGAATCAAAAATCCTTTTCACAGGATATCTTATCAAAGGCACACCTGCAAAAAATCTTCTAAAATCAAATGTATTCAAAAATGCAAAAGAAGAATATAATGTATTATCATCACTACATCAATATGATTTTTCTGCACACACAGATAACAATGGTCTAATGGAAATCATAAGATCAACAAAACCCGAACATGTCATATGTGTACATGGAGACTGCTGTCAGGAATTTGCAAAAAATATATTAACTGATTTAAACAAACCTATGCGCGAAACACATCAAACCACTAGCAAATCAATTACTCCAATAAAGACCTATGCACCAAAACTAGGAGATATCATAAAGTTCTAGTCAGATATAATGCAAATAAAAAGCTAACTATTCTATATCTGTATATGGTTTCATTACTCAACTTACAAGAAAAATACAAATTACCTAATATAAGAAATTCATATCTAGGAGCATTTTTCAGCCCTATATATGGATCATACTATCCAATCAATCATTCAATGAAAACCTGTGAATTTTTAGAAACAACAAATTATGGAAAACAAATAACACTTCCAGAAACAGTCAATCCAACTACTAGAAAAAGACAAAACATAATAAAAAACTAAAGCATTTAATTCTATCTAATAAAATAACTAAACAATAAACATGTTTAGCTATTGATAAAGTGATTAATATGATTAAAATAGATGGAAGCCATGGAGAAGGTGGTGGGCAGATAATAAGAACAGCCACAGGCCTATCTGCAATAACAGGAAAACCAATCCATATAACAAACATAAGAAAAGGCCGATGTACCCCTGGTCTACAGGCACAACATCTGCAAGGCATGCTTGCCTGTGCACAAATTTGTGATGCAAAAACCAAAGGAGCTGAGATTGGAAGCACTGAGATAGAATTTCATCCAAATGAAATTAAAAAAGGTAATTATACTATCAATATTGGTACTGCTGGCTCAATACCACTTATTTTCCAAACAATTGTTCTACCAGCTGTTTTTTCTGAAAACCATTTTGAATTCACAATAACAGGAGGTACCCATGTCCACTGGTCTCCTACAATGGATTATTTTCAACATATATTTTGTGATTTTATGAAAAAAATGGGTATTGATATTAACATAGAAATCAAAAAACATGGGTTTTATCCAAAAGGTGGTGGAGAGGTATTTGCAGAGGTTAAGCCATCAAAATTAAAGTCCATAGTCTTAGAAGACCGAGGAAATTTAATGTATATTGATGTATCAAGCATTGTTACCAAAGATCTACAGATAGCCAAAGTTGCTGAAAGACAGATTAACGGATTTACCTCTATTCTGCGGGTAACTGGACACAAAAACATTGATTATGTAAACAGTCTTTCAACAGGATCATCCATACATGGACATATTCACTATACCAATTGTAAGCTAGGTTCAACCGCCATAGGTGAACGTGGAACAATAGCAGAAGATGTTGGAATCAAATGTGCTCAGGAACTAAAGAAATCAATAACTTCTAAAGCATGCTTAGATAAACACATGGCAGACCAAATCCTACCATACATGGCGCTTTCTGCTCTGAAAAACAAAGATATCAATAAAGTCTTTGTTGAAGATATAACAGGTCATGTTAAAACAAACATCTGGATCATAGAACAATTCCTAGATGTAAAATTTGACATAGATGAAAAAAACAGAATTATAACATGCAGCAAAATATAATATCTAAGCAACAAAATTGCAAAGCTATTTTTATCATAATTATAGTGAACCAACAAAAGAATCCCGACATGTTTTTGTTGCTTCCCATATAGCAAACCAAGTTTTTAGTCGGTATTATTAACTTGGTTAGCTATAAATCTTCAGAGAAAGATTTAGCTATTTATTAAAATTCTTTTAATAAAAAAACTTTATAGCAAACATATATAGAATTAACTCATGAAACATATCTTTGCAACACTGTTTTTGATAGCTATACTACCCATAGCATCACAGGCAGTGATGATAAATGAAAT